>HF991986.1:6562-7812 GCA_000433135.1 Clostridium sp. CAG:921 | reverse complement strand
GATCGAAAGATGCTATACAAAGTGCTTAAAAATAAAATCTAGAAGTGGTGAAAGCATTAAATTAAAGTTTAAGGAAGCTATTGATCAAGAAAGTTTGTTTAAGAAGCGTGTAGCTTCTTTAGATGATATATTTAATGAAACATTTTCTCCGCTTGCACGATCTGAGTATAGTATGATAGTTGTAAAATTTGAAGATGCTTTCTATAAAAACATAAGAAAGATTGCTAGTTTATCAGATTTTTTCTATGATTTAAATAGTTTTGAAAATTATGAAAGCTTAGAGAAAAATTTTGATGAATGTGTAGAAAAGTTAGAAACTTTAGTTTCTATAAATTCTCAGATTTTAGATGCTATTTCAGATTTGTATATAAATATAAATGATGTGGATGCAGAAGATGCAGAAAAAATAAAATATCTTTCTAAAAAAGCAATGGAGCTTCTTGATGTTCTAAAAAGTTAATATAAGTGAAAGGAAAAATAAAAAATATGGCAAAAAAAATAGTAGTTTTTATTGTTTGGGTTTTGTTAGTTTTTGGAGCAATTTATGCAGGTCTTATGGTTACTGCAGACTTTGGAAAAACAAAAAAAGAAGTAACTGTAGAGGATATGAATAATCGGCTTGAGAAAATGTATAATAATGTTAATCCAAAAACTTCTCAAGCAGTTGCATCAAGTGTTGATTTAGCTCAAGAGGAGGAAATTGATGAACTTCCAGATATAGGTAAATATCCACTTACAGTGGAAAATACTACGGATACTTATATTGAAATTTTTTCTTCACCAGAAAAGGCTGGAACTGATTTGGATGGATGGTTAAATGTAATAGCTAAGGAATTTAATGATGCCAAGAAAGAAATTGATGGAAAACAGGTTTCTGTAGCTATAAGGTCACTTCCGTCTGGACTTGCTTGTGATTATATTATCTCTGGTAAGTATTTACCTGATGCGTATACCCCATCTAGTAAACTTTGGGGTGATATTTTAACTGGAAATAATATAAATGTTTCAGTAGTAGCTAATAGACTAGTTGGAAATGTAGCTGGTGTGGTTGTTTCAAATGAAAAATATGATGAACTTTTAGAAAAATATGGTTCAATAAATATGAAATCAATCACTGAAGCTGCAGAAAATGGTGATATCATAATGGGATATACTGATCCATTTACAAGCACGACAGGTCTTAATTGGTTGCTTGCTACACTTGCTACTTATGATTATAAAGATCCACTAAGTAGTAAAGCAATTGAAGG
>HF991986.1:5099-6536 GCA_000433135.1 Clostridium sp. CAG:921 | reverse complement strand
AGGATTTAATAAATTTCAGGCTAATATTCCTTTTGTTGCAAGTACTACTTTGCAGATGAGAGATGCAGCAAACTCTGGAGAGCTTAGCGCCTTTATTCTTGAAAGACAGCTTTACAGTAATTCTACAGACTTAAGAAATGATTATAAGTTTATACCTTTTGGTGTAAGACACGATAATCCACTGTATGCAATTGGTAAAGTTGATGGAATAAAGAAAAAGATTCTTGAGGAATTTGTTAATTTTACAAAAACTCAGTCATCTCAAGAGATTGCTACAAATTATGGTTTTAATAAAGAGGAGAATTATGTTTGCGAGTTCCAAGAATTTTCTAGTGATACTGTTATAAAAGCTCAGAAAGTTTACAAGAAAAATAAAGGTGCTGGAAGAGCAAATATAGCGGTATTTATTAGTGATGTTTCTGGTAGTATGCTTGGAGATCCTTTAAACAATTTGAAAAAGTCACTTATTAACTCCATAAAGTATATTGATTCTGATAACTATATTGGGCTAGTTTCATATAGTAATGACGTAACAATTAATCTACCTATTGGAAAATTTGACTTAAAGCAAAAATCGCTTTTTAAAGGAGCAGTAGAAAGCTTAGATGCAGGTGGTGCTACAGCAACTTTTGATGCAATAACTGTAGCATTAAAGATGTTACTTGATGCAAAAAAGCAGTATCCAGATACAAGACCTATGCTGTTTGTATTATCTGATGGCGAACAAAATACAGGATATTCTTTAAGTGATATCTCTAAAATCTTAGAAGTATATAAAATTCCTGTGTATACCATTGGATATAACGCTGATATAAAAGCACTTGAAAAGATATCTGCTATAAATGAAGCAGCATCAATTAATGCGGACTCTGAAGATATTGTGTATAAATTGAAGAGTCTGTTCAATTTACAGATGTAATAAATAAAATAAAAGGAGAATAAAATTATGTCAAATTCACTTGTTACACAGTCAAATGTAGAGGTAGTTGAAGAGAGTGCTCGTAAGATATTTTCACTTACTAATGAGGAAAAAGAGCAGATTGACAAGGATGTGAAACTGTTAATGGAGTCAATTTTATCAGTTGATCATGGGTCCGCAAAGAGTAGAATTAGTGTTGTGGACAAGATTGATGGCATTGGAAATAATGTTGTAAAGCAGTCGACTGTGAGCTGTCAACTTCCAAATGTACAGATTAAGGATTTAGCCAAGTCAAAGGATAAAGATGAGTCCCCACTCAATTCACAGGAAAAGGTTTTAAATGGAATTGAAGACCTAAATGAAGAGATGAAAAAATTGGATCCGTCTCGGGTTAATTTTAGCGATAGGGGATTTTTCGGTAGAACCGCTAGCTCTATTAGAAAGTACTTTGCTAAATATGAAAAAGCTGATGCTGTTATCAAAAACATATTATCAGTGTTGGAAAATAGCAAGGTGCA
>HF991986.1:0-5088 GCA_000433135.1 Clostridium sp. CAG:921 | reverse complement strand
AAATAGCAAGGTGCAACTTGAATCTGATAACAAAGTTTTGGAAATAAAGCAGGTTGAAATAAGAAATTTAACACGAGAACTTTCAAAACTAGTGGAGTATACAGATTATCTGCAGGTTGCGTTAACAGAAAAGATTGAAGAATCCAAAAATGACATGGTTGATGAAGAAACAATTTCTTTTTTAGAATCACAAGTCTTATTTGCTGTGTTGCAGAAAAATCAGGATTTACGTTCACAGCTTACTGTAAATCAGCAGGGTTATATAGCAATTGAGATTATAAAGAGAAACAATCTTGAGTTAGTAAGAAACGTAAGAAGAGCAACAACAACTACTATCTCGGCGCTTTCTACTGCTGTAATGGTATCATCAGCACTTTATAACCAAAATATTGTATTAAAACAGATTAATGCAGTAAATGTGACAACTGATAATATGATAAAAAATACATCAGAGTTGTTAAAAACTCAGGGTGTAGCTATACAAAAATTGTCAGTAGCAGGAACAGGTCCATCAGTAGAAACATTAAAAGAAGCCTTTAGAAATACTTTTGAGGCAATGGATCAGATTGAACAGATCAGAAGATCTGCTATTCCACTCATGAAAGAGAGGGTAAAAGCTCTTGATGAGGTTGCCCGTACTGGTGAAAGTTATATAAGAAAGTACGAAACTATGAATAAAAGTTAAAAATTAAGTGAGTTATAAATCCTATCTATTAAGTAGTAATTTTGCTTAGTAGATAGGATTTTTTAGATGAAAAATTAGGAATAATTAATGGTTGTTTATTATTATAACAAATTTTAAAATACAATTCTTTAGTTTATTATTCTAAATCACGTGTGAAATAGATTAGAATTTAGTTAAATAAAGAGTTAAATGCCAAATTTTATATATAATATAAAGAATTAACTTGGCATAAAAATAAAAAAGTGATACAATATAAGTGGTAGTAAATATTAAACATTTCCTCAACTGAGGGCAGAAAGGAGGTCGCTATGGCGGCTAAAATGATTAAGATGTGTAATATGACAGGTGATGTTGCGTCAGAAGTATTTGTGATGCTCAATCCTGGAAAGGTTGAGATTAGAGATACAAATGACTATCGTCGTCATGTACTTGTTACTGATGTTGAGCCTAAGGATTTAGTTTATCCAGAAGGCTGGTATTATGCGAAGGGTTCTTTTCGTAATAAACATCAGAGTACTACAGGGTTTTATAGTGAGGTATACATGTTTAGATTTAATGGTCAGATGTGGAATGCCAACTATTGTACCCTGGACTAATCATTACACATTTTAAATAAGGAGACTCCCTGTAAAAGGGGAGTTTTCTTATGCTTAATTTTAATATTGAATAAAGAATAGGTTATTTATGTTTTGTAACAAATATGTTAAAGATTCATAAAATACAGTGTGATGTATATGGAAATAAATAGTATGTTATTAGATATAAATGAAATGACAAGAAGTGGAGAAAAGTTAAAATGTGTAAAGCGAATAATTATACATGAAAATTTAAATCAGCACTTTTTGGCAGTAGAGGAACGTAATTATATAAACAAACTAAAAAATCAAGATGAACTTTATTATTCAGTACATTTTATTGTAGATAATAGTGGTTGCGTAAGGTGTGTTAATGAAGATGAAGTTTCATATAGTACGAATAATTTAGATTATGACTCCTCAAGTATATCTGTTTCTTATTCATATGATGAAAAAAATGGAAAGCCTTCAAAAGAAACATTTAAAAACTTAAAGAAATTAATATTATATTTAATGTTAAAATACAATATTTCAAAAGAAAATGTACTATTTCATTTTAATGTGACAAATACAACATGTCCAAGATTTTTTTTTGATAATAGAGTGATTTTAAATGAAATTTTTACGTAGAATGTAGAAAAATAACGCTTAAATGTAAAATTACATACAAGCGTTATTTATATATTTTTTTAAATTACTTTATATTATAAAATATCATTTAAATGAGTTATATTACCAGCGCCAATTGTAAGGATAATATCATCTTCTTGCATATTTTCATGAATGTATTTTGCAATTTCTTCAAATGTAGGAAGGTACAGTGCATTTACTTTATTTTTCTTTATAAGTTCTACAACGTCTTTTGATGAAATACTTCCATCATCTACCTCTCTTGCTGCGTATATATCAGATAGTATAACAATATCTGCATCTTGAAAGCTTGTTGCAAAATCATTTAACAATTCCTTTGTTCTAGTATATGTATGTGGCTGAAATACAGCTATTATTCTATTATGCTCTTTTTGCTTTGCTGCTGCAAGCGTTGCTTTTATTTCAGTTGGATGGTGTGCATAATCATCATAAACTAAGATATTTTTTCCGAGATTTTTCTTAAATTCAAATCTTCTTTTTGCGCCACAAAATTCATTTAAACTTTTTTCCATACTTTCAAAGCTAATACCATGTGCAAGAGAAGTAGTAATAGCAGCAATTGCATCATACACGTTATGGATTCCTGGTACTGTTAAATAGAACTTATATGATGAATCATTATATACTAAGTCAAAAGAATAGAATCCTTTTACGTTACATGAGACATTTTTAGCATAAACGCTAGCAGTCGAATCACTAAGTGAAAATGTATAGATTTTAATATTTTTTCTGCCTAGTTCATCTTTAATTTTGGCAAGTACATCCATACAATTCATATCATCTTTGTTTATCACTAAAATTCCATTTTCTTTAGTCATAAGTATAAATTTTTTAAAAGATTCCTTTATTTCTTCAATTCCTGAAAAATAGTCCAAATGATCTTCATCTATATTTAGCACAGTAGCTGTATGATGTGGAAAATTTAAAAAGCTATCTACATACTCACAAGATTCTAGTATAAAATACTCAGATTCACCAATTCTATAGTTTATATCATTTAATTTTTGATATTTAGATCCAACTTGAACATTAGGATCAAGTCCTGCATCTATGAAGATAGAAGCAATCATTGATGTAGTCGTAGTTTTTCCATGAGTACCACATATACAAATTGGAGTGTCATAGCATTGCAAAAGTAGTCCTAAAAATTTTGCTCTTTCATACGTTGGGATTCCTAAAGATTTTGCTCTTACAAATTCTGGATCATGTTGCTTTATTGCTGATGAATAAACAACTACATCGGCGTCTTTTACAAGTTCAGCGTTAGAACCTATGTATACAGGAATTCCATTTTCTTCTAAAACATTTATCATGTCACCTTCTGATTTATCTGAACCTGTTATTATATAGCCATATTTCTTTAGAACTAATGCAATTGCACTCATACTTATTCCACCAATTCCAATCATATGTATTTTTTTTATATTCTTTAGACTATTAAAAGTCCTTTCCATAAAACTCACTTCCTTCAATCGTTTTTATTATACAAAAAAATGTTAAAATAGTCAAATAAAACAAATAAAAATGTCTAATTGTGTCTAAGAATATCTTATTTATTGAACTTCAAAATAAAATGAGATATAATTGTCGCAAATGGAGGGATTGGTATGATAATTGATAAGATAATAATTGCTTTTTTGTCATTTATTTTGATTATAGCATTAATGATAAGATATATAAAAAGGTATGCACCAGAAAATATGGTAATTATACCATTAGCGACATTTTTTCTTACACTATATATATCTTTTACTTTTTATGATATTAATATACCAATTTATATGCAAGCAATTGTAAATTTTTTTACAGTGGTTTTACCTGCTATTGCTGTATATTTACAATATAATAATATTATATTATCTAGGAAAATATTATATTTTAGGATGAAATTATTTTATAAGGCTGAAAATTATAAAAAAACGATAGAATATATTGAAAAAATAGTATTGCTTGAAGGAAGAAGATCTAAAACTATGTACATACTTGGCAAGTGTTATAAGGCAATAGGAGATTTTATAAATGCTAGAGATTCATTTGCTCTTGCTGTAGAGCTAGATGAAAAAGATTATGTTTCATATTACGAACTTGGTTTAATACTTGATGAAACAAATAAAAAAGAAAAAGCTTTAGAAATGTATAAAGAATCTGTAAGAATAAAAAGAAATTATTATGAAGCAAATGAAGCAATAGGGATAAACTTAACTAGTCAGGGAAAATTTGAAGAGGCTATTGCATTTTATAAAGGAATGCTAAAAAATTTTCCTAATTCATATGAAGTATATTATAATATTGCAATGCTTGAAAGTGAGATTGGAAGATATGATGATGCAATTTTAGACTTTGAAATGGCTGGAAAAATTAAACCAGATTTATATATGGCAAATTATAATTTAGGAAAATTATATTTTTCAAAATGTGAGTTTGAAAAAGCAATAGATGCATATACTAAGATATTGATGTCTACTACATATGGAAAAAAAGGATATTATCAAATTGCTATTTGCTACGCTAGAATTGAAGAGTACGCCAAAGCTATAACATTCCTTGAATATGCGATGGAGCTTGATGTAAAATATGTGATAAAAGCAGATAGAGAATACGCTTTCAATCCAATTAGAAATTTAATAGAAGATTACAAAAGAGCTAAGGAAAAAGAGAGAATAGAAAAAATGCAAAGGCGAAATTTTATGAATCAAAAAATAAAGATGTTTACAAAAAAGGACAGTAATGTTATTGATTTTAAAGAAAGAATCTTAGAAAAGAAGTCTAAAAATTGCGTAGAAGTAGAAAAAGTAAAGGACAATAATATAAGTCAAAATACAAATAATGATGATTTAAGTAATAGTATTAGAAATCATGCTTAATAGTTATAAAATGTTGATGAGTTGGCATTTAATATAAAAATGGCATAAGAAGTTTTATCTTTTTTTAAGAAATTTCTTTTGCTATTTTTTTATAACTTAAATTTTAGTAAATTAATTTTTTTATTTTACTTGTAAATATAAAAAAATTATGGTATAATCTTTCTTGTATTGATAGTTGCCGTTGTGGCGGAACTGGCAGACGCACAGCACTCAAAATGCTGCGAAGTTTCTTCATGTGGGTTCGAGTCCCACCAACGGTACCAATGACGTATCTGTTTTAACTAAAGAACAGATAGATACAAAAATCAATCAG
>HF991985.1:21386-24622 GCA_000433135.1 Clostridium sp. CAG:921 | reverse complement strand
TTAATACTGCTTATCCAAATTTATATAAACCGTGGCAATTAACACATACACCGACTAGATATTGGAATAAAAAAACAGCAAAGGAAGCAACAATTTGGCTTATAGAAGAAAAACTTCATTTTACAGATGAAGATATTTTTACTAAGTTGTCAAGAAAAGTTTTTTGTGACAATGGACTTTCTAGTATGTTAGGTAGTGTATTTAGATGGAATATTTTTGAGGCGGTAGATAATGCGTATCCTAATAAATATAAGCCGTGGCTTTTTTCTTCATTTAAATATTGTGCTAGATCTTGGAGTGAAAAAATAACTAAGGAGGCAATTATTTGGTTAATAGAAGAAGAACTTAAATTGAAAAAAGATGAAATATTAGATGTACTTACAATTGAAGTATTTCATAAATATATGCTTGAGGGAGTGTTAAATAAATTCTTTAATGGTGATATAGTTGCAGCAGTAAATAGTGTATATCCAGGTATAAATAGTGTTGCTTAGTTTTATTGTTATTGTATCATTACTGTAAAATTGTTATAATAAAATATCAAATAATCTTTATGAGGTAAATATAATATGAATGATAGAGATGATAAAATTATTTTTGAAAAAATTGATGTAAAAGAATATTATTTAGAAGAAGTCTTAACTAAAAATAAGCGCTTTCCAAAAGGAATATGGGAAATTGAAAATCCATTACGTTTTGATATAGCACGGATTTTAACTAAAACGTTAATTGAGGAGATATATAAGTGGTCGCCAGAAGAAGTTATTGCAAATCTTACTCAAAGTAAATTTGTTCAAAAAAAGCTTGGAATAATGTTTAGAGAAGTATTTAATTGTAACTTATTTGATGCACTAGATAATGCATATCCAGGTCAGTATTACCCATGGCAACTTACAAGAGTTACCAAAAAGTATTGGAATAAAGAAACAGCAAAGTTAGCTACAAAGTGGGTGATAGAAAAAAAGCTTAAGTGGAACGAAGAAGAAATTATAAAAAATTTAACTTCAAGGGTACTTGTTAGTAATGGGCTTTCTGGAATGCTAAATATTGTATTTAATAATAGACCTTTTGAGGCTATTGATAACGCATATCCAGGAAGATTTAAAATATGGCAGTTTAGTCGTGTTCCAGATTTTTATTGGAATGAAGATACGGCTAAAGAGGCAATAAGATGGCTTATAGATGTTAAATTTAAATGGAACAAGAAACAAGTTGAAAACAATTTAAATTACACTATACTAAAAATAAATAAGCTTAATTGGATGCTTAAAGTGGTATTTGATAATGACTTATTTGCAGCAATTGAGTGTGCTTATCCTGGGGTATATCAAAGAAAAGATTTTAAAGCATTAAAAAAATATATTGTAAAAGATGGTTCTTTAGTTGAATGTTGGAATGAAGAAAAAGCTAAAGAAGCAATTATTTATCTTATAGAGGAGAAATTGAAATGGTCAAAAGAAGAAGTAGCAAAAAATCTTACAAGAAAAGTTTTTAGAGAAAATGGACTTGGTAGTATGTTTAATACGGTATTTAATAATAGTACATTTGCAGCTTTAGAGTGTGTATATCCAAAAGTGTATAAACCTTGGTTACTAAAACAGATTCCAAAGGGATACTGGGATGAAGATACAGCTAAAGAGGCAGTGATATGGTTGGTTGAAGAACAACTTCATATGGATCCTAAAGAGGCATTAAATAAACTTACACAAGAAGACTTTAAAAAGTATAGACTTTCTGGTATGCTTAGTAAAATTTATTATAATGACATATTTGTTGCTATAACTAGTGTGTACTCAAAAATGTAAAAGTAAAACTAGTGTTTGTTATTGATAACTTAGACGTATTATATGTACGTCTAGGTTATTTTTTTATTTCTTTGTATAAATTTTGAAAACATGGTCAATTCTTGATTTATTATATAAAGTCTATACTAATGTAGATGAAAACAAGAAAAAAACAAGGAAGTATATAACTTTGTATTTGAAAAGATATTAGGAAAAGAAAAAGTATGCTTAATACAAAAAATATACTTTTAAAATAATTTGATAAGAGTAGTAAGAAAGTAATCAAAAAGGGCTTAAAGAATATACTCTAATTTGTTTGTATATTTTTTAAGTCTTTTTTAATCATTTTTTGGACAAATAGAATTAACTGGACATTCAAGACAATTTGGTCTTCTAGCAATACAAAATTTTCTTCCGTGATAAACAAGTATGTGATTTATTATATTCCAGTATTTTTTGTCAAATTTTTTCATGAGATCTTTTTCTATGCTCTCTTGTGTTAAGGAATTAGAAAATCCCATTTTTCTTGACTCCCTTGTAACGTGTGTATCAACAGCAATACCCTCAACTTTTCCAAAGCATTCTTGCAATATAATATTAGCAGATTTTCTACCAATACCTTTTAAGGAAGTTAAATCTTCCATAGTAGATGGAACATTACCATTAAATTTCGTTAAAATGATATTAGCAGTTTCTTTAATGGATTTTGCCTTGTTTTTATAAAAGCCACAAGGCATTATAATTTGTTCTATAGAA
This sequence comes from Clostridium sp. CAG:921, assembly GCA_000433135.1. Classification (GTDB taxonomy): domain Bacteria; phylum Bacillota; class Clostridia; order TANB77; family CAG-465; genus CAG-465. The sequence goes on along the minus strand of HF991985.1, from coordinate 22,082 downwards.
TTTAATTTAGCAGAAGATATAGCTTCTACATTTGGGTAAGTTTTAAAAAATAACGGAACAATTTTATTTACTCTTTCATCTGTACATTGGGCAGCAAGTATTAATGCTACTGTAAGTTCAAGTGGAGTAGTGTAGTTAAGACCACATTTTGCATCTTTGTAGTAAGTATTTAAAATATCTATAATTTTATGTGCATTTTTTTTAGAAGTACCTATATACTTTTTTTTACTTTTGTCTAGTATTTCATTTTCCATAAATAATCACCTTTAAAAATTTTTTTCATAATATATACTATACATGTATTGTATAACATTTTATATGTTTTGTCAAAAGGAGGAATAACATGTTTACTGGAGGATTTAGAAAAACAATTGGCTTATTTTTTCTGGCTTTAGGAGTAGGAGTAGGACTTAGCATTATTCTTCCTATTTGGTGCTGGGTAGCAATTGTTGCAATTGCAGTTATCATAACTGGAATTGCATGGTTATTTTGCTAAAAGGAGGTAATTTTTATATGAAAGTAGTTATATATCAACCAGGAAAATTTATGAAAATGATTTTAAGAACTATCTTTAAAATATAGTAATATAATAGATATTATGTTAAAAAATAACTCTTTTAGATAAATTCTTTTAAGAGTTATTTTATATGTTTAAAATATAAAGTATAAAGTAAAAAAATAAAAAGTAATAATTAT
>HF991985.1:19594-21357 GCA_000433135.1 Clostridium sp. CAG:921 | reverse complement strand
TGTAAAGACAAGAAAATAAGAATAAAAAAATATGAAAAGAATGAATCTTTCCATATACAAAAATATCACTAAATGACTTAATAAATCAAAAATAATAAATTAATAAATAAATCAATAAATCAATAAATTAAACTCTTTCAACTTTGCCACTTCTTAAACATCTAGTACAAACATTTACTTTCTTTGGAGTTCCATTAACATTTGCTCTTACAGTTTGAACGTTTGGTTTAAAAGTTCTTGATGTTCTTCTGTGAGAGTGACTTACTTGCATTGAGTAATTTACTTCTTTATCACATATTTCACATTTTGCCATTTTAAAAGCCCCCTTTTTAATTAAATAACTAATTACTAAAACATTTTAACATAAAAAACTCAAATAATCAAGTTTTTTAAAATCATTTAAAAAAAAACATGACTTTTAATGTTAAAATTGTATTTTACCGCACATCTAAAAATAAAGGGAAAAGAAAAATGTATTTACTTTTACCCTTTACCTAGATTAATGTGATATAGTTTATTATGTAACTAAACTATATTTTTAAAATTGTTCCAGTTCCTTGAACTTTTTCTAATTCATTTGCTTTAAATCCATTACTTAAAACAACTGTATCATCTTTCTTTAAAAGTCCTTTTTCTTTTAAAGATTCAATACCTTTTGCAAGTAGAGATGAAAAATCTTTTTCACCAGATACTAATATTGGATATACATTTTGCTCAACAGCCATTTGTCTATAAGTTTGTTCATTAGCAGTTATAAGATAAATAGGACAAGCTGGTCTTAAGCTAGATAACATTGTACCAGTTTTTCCGGTTTCAGATACTGCAACTATAGCATCTGCATTTGAAAACATAGCAGAACAACATACAGAGAAGTTAGCTTGTTTTGTAAATGTATCTTCACTAGCATTATCTTTTTTAGAAAGTGCTAATTTTTCAATATTTTTCTTTTTAAATCTACCCCAATAACAAATATCTTTTTCAGTAGCTTCAACTATTCTTGCCATAGATTCAACAGCTTTAACAGGATAATCACCTTGTGCAGATTCACCAGATAACATTACACAAGAAGAACCATCGTATACTGCATTAGCAACGTCTGATACTTCAGCACGTGTTGGTCTTGGATTATGTTGCATTGACTCTAACATTTGAGTAGCTGTTATAACAGTCTTACCAGCTTCTACAGTCTTCTTAATCATCATTTTTTGAGCAGCAGGCACTAATTCTTCTGGAATTTCTACACCTAAATCACCACGAGCAACCATAACACCATCAGTTACTTTTAATATCTCATCAAAATTGTCAAGACCTTCTTGGTTTTCAATTTTAGATATTATCTTAATATTATTTTTACCAACAGAATTTAAGTAGTCTCTCATTTCGATTACATCTTGTGGCTTTCTTATAAATGATGCAGCAATAAAATCAAATCCATTTTCAACAGCAAATCTTAAATCACTTTTATCTTTTTCAGTCATAGCATNNNTTTTATCTTTTTCAGTCATAGCATTAAGTTGTAATTTAGCTCCAGGAACATTAACACCACGTTTACCTTTTAAAGTAGCTGAGTTTTGGAAAGTACATTTTATTTCAGTACCGTCAATTTCATCTATTAATAAATCAACTAAACCATCATCTATTAATATATGTCCACCAACTTCAACATCATTTGGAAGACCAGCATAAGTTACAGAAAGAAGTTCTTTTGAACCTTCAACATCTCTAGTTGTTAAAGTTATTTTATCACCTTTTGTAAAATCCAT
>HF991985.1:2796-19588 GCA_000433135.1 Clostridium sp. CAG:921 | reverse complement strand
TTTTGTAAAATCCATTTTTGTTTTTTGATCTGTTCCAAAAGAACCAGTTCTAATTTCTGGACCTTTAGTATCTAACATGAAAGCAATATTTGTTCCAAGTTTTTCATTAATAGCTCTTAAAGTTTTTACTTTAGCTAAATGCTCTTCATGATCACCATGTGAGAAGTTAAGTCTCATAACATTCATACCAGCTTTTATTAATTGCTCTAAAACTTCTGTAGTTTCACTAGCTGGACCAATTGTACAAACAATTTTTGTCTTTTTCATAAAATTCACTCCTTGTATCTAAAAAATAAACAATATACTGTAGTTTATGCTACAAATATATTATTTGTAATTAACATTTTATAGTATACATTCATTTGAAAAAAAAGTCAATAAAAAATGTAGAATTTTGTAAAAAGGGGCGGGATATGAGAAGGCAATAATAGTTAGTAAAAAATTTTATAAAAGACTAGAGTATGCTTGGAATTTACATTTTCCCAAATGTTATATAACTACCTATGAAAACGTGAAGTAAAAGGCAATATATGGAAAATGGTAAATCATATTTTTGACGTTAAGTAGATTAGGTGAATCAGATAATTATATAAAATATGATTGACATAACTTTAATGTGATGGTATAATTTGATTCGAAATGTTAATTTCTATTTCAACTATAATTAGGAGGAAAAAAATATGAGAAAAATTAATGAAATGGCAATGGAAAATATTATAGTAATCAAATTTAAAGATGGAAAAAATTATGCTAAGTTATTACCAGATGGAAGCTTTGGAATTTTAAATGAAGATGAATCTTTTAAAGAAGCTTTACCATTTCGTGATGGCTTTGGACTTGTTTGCCGTAACAGTGGAATATGGAATTTTGTTGATGTAAATGGAAATATTGTTTTAGAGGATGGATTTTGGAGCAAGTTATCAAGTGGCAATAAAAAAGTTAATGAGTTAAACAAGTTATATAATACTATAAGTGGTAATGGGGCTCCAGTAATTGAAGAGGATACTGTAAGTCTTAATATATATGATAGTAGTGTTTTACTTGAATATATGAATGGTCACAGGCAAATAAGAAAAAAGGATGGAACATTAATATATGACTTAGGTTATAAAAAAGTATTTTATGATCAAAACAACAAAATGGGCTTCGTATATGAAGTTGAGTTTGAAGATGGCAGTATAAATTATTTAGACTTGGATGGAAAGTTTAAATTCAAAGAAAATGTTACTGATTTAAGTCACTTTGATGATAGGTTTAAGATAGCTTATGTAAAAAAAACAAATGGACTTAAAAATATTGTAAACACTAATGGAGATTTCATATCTAAAAATGATTTTAAGGTAATTTATCCATTTTCTGAACAAGGTTTGGCTAAGGTATTACAAGTAAATGACAAGTATAACTTTATAAAACTAGATGGAACGTTATTACTTAAAAATGATCTTCATACTACTGATTTTTTTAATATGAATGGGAAGATGTTTGTAGCTGTTAAGACTTCAGCTGGAAATTTTGAACTTTTAAAATCTGATGGAAGCATTATATGTAAAGAAGATATTAAAAATGAAAGTGATACTTTTAATTTTAAATTAATACCTGTGTTACTTGCAAATGGACGTTATAATTACATTGGAAAAGATCTAAAATTACTTTCAAGTGAAGATTTTGATGATGTAGAAGTATTTATGAAAAATGGAATTGCTAGGGTTTTACGTACCAATGGTTTATGGAATTATATTAAAACTGATGGTAGTTTACTAGCAGATAAAGATTTTTATTTTGTAGATACAAAATTTAAAAATGGCAAGGCATGTGTTGAAGTAGAAAGGGATAGGTATAATTATTTAAAAGAAGATGGAACATTTTTCTTAAGTAGAAATTTCAAAAGTATGGGAAAATTTAATAGTTTTGGCGTAGCAATAGTTGAGGTAGATACAGGAATATTTAACATCATTAATAATGATGGTGAATTTATCTCTAAAATCGATTTTAAAGAAATTAAATATTTTAATGAATATGGACTGTCAGTAGTTGTGCTATTAGATGGCAAGTATAACATGTTAAGAGTAGATGGTACATTAATGTTTGAAAAGAGTTTTTTTCATATAGGTATGTTTTTAAATGAAAAAGCTAAGGTTAAGGTAAATGATGAAGAATTTAACTTTTTAAATCCTGATGGCTCTTTTGTATTAGAACGTAACGCTAGATGTAGAAAGATAATTTGTGATGCAAGCAAACTTACTCTTGTTAATCATAACGGATTATTAAATTATGAAAGAGATGACAAAATAATGCTTTCAAAGGAGTATTTTAAGGAGATAAGACCGTTTGATGAAAATGGTCTTGCAAGAGTACGTCGCACTAATGGATTACTAAACTTTTTAAAGTTTGATGGAAGTCTACTTTCTAATATTGATTTTTTAGAAACTGGAGAACTCAAGTATAACATGATATATGTTCTGGTAAAAGAACCTTTTGAATTTAACTATTTAAAACTTAATGGAACACTTTTTTGTAGTAGGAATTTTACAGCTATGAGTGTTTTTGACAAGTTTGGAATAGCTACAATCATGTTTGATGATTTTACAAACTTTGTTAATAAGGAAGGAGAAATTATTTCAAAGGAAGATTTTGTATCTGTTAAAGATTTTACTAGTTGTAAATTGGCATTGGTTGAGCGCAAGGTGGATAGTACAAGTAAACCGAGCTATAACTACTTAAAGTTTGATGGAACACTTCTTTTAAAGGAAAATGTCAAATGGGGTGAAAGCTTTTATGAAAATGGTATTGCACCAGTAATTACAAGTGATGATATTTTGAAATTCATAAAAGTAGACGGAAGTACTTTGAAAGGAAAAAGTGCAGATCTTAAAGAAAAGAAAATTGAACTTATAAAATTTGATAATGAAGAAGGTGCTATCATTGTTATTTTAAGTGATGGAACTTGTGTAGTAGGAAAGTAAATAAATTATTTTGCTATTTAATTTAAGTTATATTTAAAATTAGTAATTAAAATAGTCTGTGGTAAAAAACTGCAGGCTATTTTTTTCATAGTGTTCATTTAATTGATATGAAAATATAAAATATTGATAAGTAATAATTGCAATAATATAATTGCTATAGATATTTGTATTGCAGATGTTTAAGAGCTCATACCCTCTACATTAAATAAAGTGTACATAATTTTGTAATAAAACTTTCATAAAATGTTGACAAATAATAATCACAATGGTATAATCGCCGTAGGTATTTATGATATAGATGTTTATGAATTCATAACATCGATGTTTGATAAGTATACTTTTTAGAAAGGAGAGCTTTATGACTAATTTATCAAAAGGAGGAACAATTCCAAAAAGAATGAATAAAAATGAATTTGAAAAAATAAGGGGAATATCTCCCAAGTTTGCCAAGTGTATACTGTGTGGCGAAGAAATGAAACTTAGTGATGGGATCTTTAAGCATGAATGTAGTATGACTATTAATCGCAATACTTATAAATTGGATTTAAAAAGTGATCCAAATGGAATTAAAGTAAGTGTTTACACAAATTCTGATAGCTTAGTTAAGACTGAGCTAGTTAGTTTTGAAAATATATGCTTAAAATCTTCTCCAAGTGAATGCTATATCAGTGTATTTAAAAATAGCAGTTTACTTTATGGTGTTTTTAATTTTATTTATGACGAATCTGATTTAAAAAGAGCTGGTTTGTTATCTATAACATGTGATAATGGTTCATATTGGGATGATAATAATGAGTCTAAAGTATCTAATGTGTCAAAACAAGAAGTAACTACATCATCTAATAACAATAAAAAAGAAAATCAGGAGGAAAAAATTATGACAAAGTTATCAGAAAGCATTAACACTACGTTGGAAGGTTTTGACCTTAAGAAAGTGGCAGGTGATTTAGGTGTTAAGTTTGGTGTGGACATTGATCCAAGAATTAAATCTACACTCCTTGGAACAGTTGTAGAATATGAGGAAGGACGGTATAGAGGTTTTGATTTAGAGAAAAAAGAGATAACTGACTATGCTGAAATCAAGACAGTATCTCTACCAGCAATCGCACTGCCAGCTACCACAGTAAATGTGGGTGAGCTTATAGTACATGGAAATGAAATTTTTTTCATTACAAAATCTGAAGCAAATGAAGTTTGGGGTGCTAATCCTCTAACGGCAAAAGAAGAAAAAATTCTTCCAGTGTTAAATCCACTTGGAATGAAGTGTTATACAAGAATCATTTCTTTGGGTGAGTTACTTGGATTTAAGGGCGGATCTACCAAAAATGAGAAGATAGTTTTGTGGATTCTTACAGTTATTGGAAAGAAGCTTTTTGAAGGAGGCGTTGATGTTGCAAACGTAAAGATCAAATCATTTGCTAACGAGAGCCAAAAGTATTTGGAACTTCTTTTACCGTTTGCATGTGTAGCTTTTGCATCATATGCAATGAAGGGTACAGATTTAAGAGGAAAAGATATCGCTGGAACTGTAGAAAAGACTTTTGGAATAAAGCTACCAAAGCTAAATAATCAGGCAAATCTTAAGCGGTTGATGGGATTTGGAGTGGTAATTGGCGGAGTCGTTACTATTCTTAACAGAGCGTTTAAGGTTGAAGATGGTAAAGAAGAAATGACAGAGGCCGAGGCAAAGAGTCTTTTAGCAAAGCTTTACAAAATTGTAAAGCCATATGAAAAAGCAATAAAAAATGTCTTACCACTTGCACTTGCAATTTGTGCGGTTGTACTGTTTAAGGGTGAAACTCTTGACACTATGAGGGACAAATTAGAAGGTGTACTTCTTATTGCAAAGGATAAAGTTACCGATGAATATAACGTATCTGACAAGGTATTTGAGAAAGAGAATGTTAAGAAATATGTTATTATTGCAGGAGTAGCTGTAGTTGCATTCTTTGCTTATGGAAAGATGATAAGTAAAGAGGGAAGTGAAGAAAATAAGGACTTTACGAGTCTTCTTACACTAGTAGCACCGGCAGCAGCAATTATTGTGGTATTTTCACCCAAACTTAAAGAATTTTTGTTAAGATTCTTAAGAAAGGATGAAATCGAGGTTGAGGCTAAAGTAAAAGAAGAAAAAGATGAAAAAGAAGAAAAAGATGAAAAAGATGAGACTGTTGAACCTGAAAATTCAGACGTATCTGACATGTTTGATGATATGATCTGATGTATTTAATGATATTAAAGGCTATTACTACTTGATTTAAAAAAATCTCCTCTACTGGTAATATTGGTAGGGGAGTTTTTTAAATATTTATTTTAAAATTGTAACTTGTAACTTGTATATGTTCATTAGCTGTAATAAAAAAACAGGAGGAAGTATATGGGACTAGTAGTAAGAAAAAGAATAAAGCTTGATAATGGAACTTATTTAAATTTAAGTAAGTCAGGAGTTTCACTAAGCAAAAAAATTGGAAATGTAACTGTAAACACCAGATCTGGAGTAACTATAAATTTAGGAAAAGGTGTTTCATATAAAATTCCAATGTCAAAAGTAAAAAAAGTGTTAAATGTAAAAAATAAAAAATAAAAAATAAAGAACAATAGTTAGAAATGTAAAATTCTCTTTTGCTAGTACTATACTAGTAAGAGGGAATTTTTTTATCTGAAGCTATATAAAATAATTAGTCATATGCTAAGTACACGTAAGTACAGTATGTACATGGATAATAGGTTACATAAATTAAGCCACGTAAATTATTGACAAATAATACGTATAATGATATAATCCCAAAAGATGGTTATGTAAAAATGTTTAGTAAACTTACAACATTGAAAACTATTAAATTTAGGAAAGGAGTATGTAGTTAAAAAATATTACTAGGAGGGTTATAGCTTATGAAAGTTGAAAATTTTAGAAAATTAGAAAAGCTGGAAATTAAAAATATATATTGCCCAGTTTGTCGGAGATGGACTAGAGGCAGTCTACATAGGTGTAGTAAAACTGAATGTTTTAATGCCATAAGTTTTGGAGTTTTATCCGGAAAAATACATTTGAATATTACTACATCTTGTAGGAGTTTTGTAAAAAAATATGAATGTATAAATGTTCAAAGCTTAAAAATACAAGGTAACTGCATCTTAGTACCTATCGAAATTGTGTGTAAAAGAGGTGCTTGGTGTGGTTCCAGCAGAATAATAGACATGGATAGAAGTTCTTCTAATGGTTTTGCAGAAAAATTGTATATATTGCATTATGATGCTTCAGAACTTTCAAAAGCAGGCATAGTTGATGAAAATGATGAAAGTGAAGAAGAAGTAGTTTCTGAAGATGTTGAGGAAAATAAAGATAATGAGAAAAATTTGCAATCAAAAGAAAAATCTGGAATATTTGCAGGTTTGGATATAAAAAAGATTGCAAAAGATTTTGGAATTAACTTTGGCATTGATCTTGATCCAAAAATTAGATCTACGATTCTTGGAACTGTTTATGAGTATGAAGAAGGACGTTTTAGAGGATATGACTTTGAAAAAGGAGCAGTTACAGATTTTGCAAATATTAAAACAATATCTTTACCAAGTATAGCATTTCCATCAGTATCTGTAAATGTTGGCGATACTGTAATTTGCAATAGTAGTGAAGTCTTGTTTATAACCAGAGTGGATTCTGAAGGCGTATTTGGAGCTAATCCACTTACTCTAAAGGTAGAAAAGCTTCTTCCAGTTGTAAATCAAATTGGAGTTAGGTGTTATACTAAAGTAATATCGCTTGGAAAAATTTTAGGCTTTGATGGTGGAAAAACAGAGGAAGGAAAAATCATTCTTTGGATTTTAACATTACTTGCTAAAAATTTCTTTGAAGACGGTATTGACGAGGCAAATGAAAAAATAAAGTCATTTACTAAAAATAATGAAAGATATCTAGGACTGCTTTTACCATTTGCATGCGTGGCTTTTGTAGCCTTGACATTAAATGGCGAGGATTTAGAAAAAAAGGATATCAGAGGCACTATTAAAAAGAACTTTGGAATAGATATCCCAGAACTAAACGATAAGGAAAATATAAAAAAGCTTATTGGATTTGGAACAGTTATAGGAACTTTGTTTGCATTTACTAAAAGTATGTCTTTTGATGATACATTAGAAGATGAAATTACTAAAAAAGAAGCAGATGGGATAGTAGCAAAGTTGTATAATTTAATAAAGCCATATGAAAAAACAATAATTACACTCTTACCTATTTCACTTGCAATTGGTGCTATATTACTTCTTAATAGTAATAAATTTACTAATATTAAAGATCAGCTTGAAGCTATTTTTCTTATTTTTAAAGATAAAGTAGCTGATGAAAGTGGAATTGACATAGATGGAGAGATTTTTAGTGAAAATAGTCTTAAAAAATATGTTATTTTAGCTGGAGCGGTAACTGTTTTGTTTATAGCGTATAGTAATTATTTTAAAAAGGAGGATATAAAAGAAAATGAAAACTTTAAAAAGCTAATTATGGTATCTGCACCTATAGTTGCTATTGTTGTTGCATTTTCACCAAGATTGAAAGAGTTTTTTAGTAATTTTATGAATAAAAACGAAGTTGAAGACTTTGTTGATGATAAAATTATGAATAAATCTAATGAAAATGATAAAAAATCATCAATTTTAGATATGTTTGATGATTTTGACGAAGAAAATAAGGACAACTAATAATTACAACTAATAGTTACTTTTAAAGATCAAGTATCTCCTCTGCTTAATTGGTAGAGGAGATACTTAAATATACACCAAAAGGAGAAAGATATGATAAATATTGAATCTAAATATATTAATCTAGATCATATGGATATTTTTGAGAATTTGAAAAATAATACTGTACTTGACTTTTGCGATTGTTTTGAAAAATGCGAAACTTTTCAAAATATGAAAATCACACCTTTAGGAGTAGTATACGAGTATAAAAAAGGTCATTTTATAGGATATGATAAAAGTACTTTTAAGATAAAAAATTATGGTACGGATTTGAAACCATTTCTTATGAGTGGAATAATTGTTCCGCTTTTAAGTGTAGAAATAGGAGATTTGGTTTTTAGTCACAATGAAGCATTTATTGTAAGAGAAGTTAAAAAGGATAGAATATACGGAGTAAACTTAAAAACCTTAGAAGAAAAACAAATATTTCCAGAAAAAAAAGATGAAATTAAGTTTTACATTAGTTTTCAGACTATTTTTGAAATATCTATGTATAATGCTAATAATAAAATTTCTGAAATCATGGACTTTTTGTTTACAATCATATTACAAAAAATATATGATAGTGGTTTTGACTCAGTAGATGCTAAGCTTGAAAAGCTAGAAGAAGAAGGAACAGAAGTATATTTTTCACGTCCAAATTCTACATGGATTAAAGACATGCTTGAAGATATGGGGTATTTGGACGTTATAACGCTTAAAATCATGATGATTATGGCTAAGCAGTTAGGTGTTAATTTTGTTAATATTTATACTACTAAATAGTTAATACTTAAAAAGAGTGAACCTTGCTAGTTAATTCTAGTTTGGTTCATTTTTTATTTATGTGTAATTATGTGTAATATAATATAAAATATAGTCATATTTTAAGCTAGACTAATATTATATTTAGTTTATGAGATTTAGTTTAAGCAGAAAAAAGTTTACATAAATTATTGACACTACCCATACAATATGATAAAATAAATAGTGAGATTATTGTTTAAGTGCATATGATTTTTTACACTAGCAGTGGTAAATATAGTTTTGAAAGGAGAAAATTGTATATTGAAAGTTCGTTGTAAAAAAGGCATTGTATTTAGTAATTACAAATAATATCAAAAGGAGGAAAATATCATAAGTTACAAAAAGGCAAGAGCACATGGTATATTTTTGAGGTGTTGTGTTAGAAAATATCTATAATATCTGTTATTTATAAGAACTAGAATTATTATTAGAAAAGAGGTATAATTTTGGATATTAGAACATTGATTAAAGATAGCATTAATTATGATTATATAAACAACTTGTATATCAGATGGTTAAATGAAGAAAATTTAGCTATTCGTACAAAGTTAAAAGAGGAAATAGAAATTAAAGTTTCAAAAGAAGAGTTTCTTTTATATAGCATTAAAGATAGTATTCCTTTTAAATCATTTAGGAATATATTTTCATTAATTGAATTATTTAAAACACTTGAAAAAGTTGAAAAAAGAGGATGCGATATAACAGAAATTACTAATAAGACTTTATTAATACGGAGTTTAGAGGATATTCAAGGACTGAATCAGTTTTGCAAAAATAAAGATAAAAGTCAAGTAGAAAACTTTAGACTTAAGTTTAGTGGAAGCTCTTTATTTGAAATTGGAGATTTTAAAAAAATCGGCAAAAAATTTCCTTATGCTTGTGTTAATTTTATCGATATAGCAGTAGTAGAAACTTTGTTAAAAACTAGAAAGGATTACAAAGGTGTACCAATTATTGTAACAATAGACAATGTTGGAGAACTTTCACTAAAAAAGCTGGCTAAAATAGAGCAATTTTTTGATGTACTTGGCGTAAGGATAGTGGAAAAAGGTAGAGATATAATTATTGAGCAAAAACCAATTATGCTATCTGATTATAAAAAAGTAAGAACAAGAATTGATAAAGATATTATTGAAAAATTGTATGTTACTAAAAATGCTAGCAAAGTAGCGATGGATTATCAGCTTACTACACAAGTACTTTTACTTATATCTGACAAAATCGAATATGACAGTGGATTTAAGAGTATACATATGAGTGTTTCTGACAAAGAGTATTTTGAATATTATTCCAATGTTAGCAATATTTTAGGTATTATAACGGGCAAATCAATTTGTGGAGGATATGCTGAAATAGTAAGAAATGTTTTAAATTGTGTTGGCATAAGGTGCAAGACAATAGTAGGCATGAGCGTTGATGGTGGAAAACATGCTTGGAATCAGGTACAAATTGGTGAGGTATGGTTTAATTTAGATTTATCATGGTCAAAAGCTGAAATACAAAATTTGAGTTCATCTGGTTATTTATTTATGTCAGATATTGCTTTTTTTGGCAAGAGAAGAAAAATGATATTTGATCAAGGAAAGTACAAAAACGGAGAAAGCATGGAATTTGTAACAGTAGTTGGTGGACATATTAGTGCTAGTAATAATGCTGAAAAATGTGATTATTATATTTCTCCGCATATTACAGAATTGGTAATTAAGGAAGTAAAAATGTATGCAAGTAAATTCCAAAAATGTAGCGATAATAACAGCGATGTTATTTTGTATGTTGGAAGTAATGCAGAAAAATTAAGACTTAATGCTATTTAACTTCCTTAAATATTAAGTTATTAAATTATTAAATTGCAATTTTCATAAAAAACAGATTTGGTTAGTAGTACTAGCTAAGTCTGTTTTTTCACATAATAAAGTTTTTAAGAGTTAAGGTAGTAGTAGTTAAATAAAAAATGTAAATTTACTATTGACAAAAATGTAGTGGTATTGTATAATAACTGTAAAGCTTTTTTACTTTACATTAGCTTTGGGTGGTAAATTATGGATGAAAATGTTTTATTAACATTGTTATATGATACGTATGGGAAGTTGCTAACAAAGAAGCAACAAGAGATATTTGAAGAATACTTTTTGTTTAATTTATCGCTTAGAGAAATTGCTCAAAATAGAAATATTTCGTATCAAGGAGTAAGAGATAGCATAAAGACAAGTGAGAACATGTTAAAATTATTTGATGAAAAGCTTGGACTTTTAAAAATACTTCAAAATATGCAAAGAGCATATAGTATATGTAGAGATAGTAAAGATTTAAATAAGAATAAGCAAGAATTGCTTAAGCTTTTAGAGTAAAGGATTGATAGTATGTTTGATAGTTTATCAGATAAGTTACAAAATGTAATGAAAAAATTAAAAGGTCAAACTAGAATAACTGAAAAAGATTTAAAAGAGATGCTAAGAGAAGTAAAGCTTGCACTACTTGAGGCTGACGTTAACTATAAAGTTGTAAAAGAATTTGTTTCTTCGATTGAACAAAAAGCTCTAGGAGAATCAGTTATGAAAAGTTTAACTCCTGGTCAACAAGTAGTAAAAATCGTAAAAGACGAATTAATTGAATTACTTGGTAGTAGTGAGTCAAAGCTTAATATTTCATCAAATCCACCAACAGTTATAATGTTAGTTGGACTTCAAGGAAGTGGTAAGACTACTCTTTGTGGTAAACTTAGTAACTATTTAAGAAAGCAAGGTAAAAAGCCTCTTATGGTTGCATGTGATGTATATAGACCTGCTGCTATAAATCAACTTCAAACTTTAGGTAAAAGTCTTAATGTTGATGTATATAGCCAAATAGATAGTAAAGATGTAGTAAGTATTGCTACAAATGGTATAAAAGCTGCAAAGTCAAAACTTTGTGATGTGGTAATAATAGATACGGCTGGACGTTTGCAAATAGATGAAGCACTTATGAATGAACTGGTTGAATTAAAAAGAGCTGTTAAGCCACATGAGATTATGTTAGTTGTAGATTCTATGACTGGTCAAGAAGCAGTAAATGTTGCTGAGGCTTTTAATGAAAAGCTAGGAATAGATTCAATTACAATGTCAAAGCTTGATTCTGATTCACGTGGTGGTGCTGCACTTTCTGTAAAGAAAATTACAAATAAACCAATTAAATTTGCATCTGTTGGTGAAAAGTTAAGTGATTTAGAACCATTTTATCCAGATAGAATTGCTTCAAGAATTCTTGGAATGGGTGATGTACTTTCAATAATTGATAAGGCAGAGGAAGCTTTTTCAGAAGAACAGGCAATAGATTTTGAAAAGAAAATGAGAAAAAATGAGTTTTCACTTGATGATTATCTTGATATGATGAATAAGATAAGAAAAATGGGATCATTTAAAAAGATACTTTCGATGTTACCTGGAATTCCAAAAGAGATTCGTGATGCTGAATTTGACGAAAAACAGTTATATAGGATTGATGCGATTATTACATCTATGACTCCAAAAGAAAGAAGAAATCCAAAGATTTTAAATGGCTCTAGGAGGCTTAGAATTGCAAAAGGTAGTGGAAATAAAGTAGAGGATGTTAATAGATTTATAAAGCAATTTGAACAAATGCAAAAAACAATGAAATCTATGACAAATGGAAAAATGAAATTACCAAACGGTATGAAAATGCCTAAGTTTTAGATATATACATATTTTTAAAGGAGGTGAAACTTTATGGTAAAAATTAGATTAAGAAGAGATGGTGCTAAGAAGGCTCCTTATTATACAGTAGTTGTTGCTGATTCAAGATATCCTGCTGATGGTAGATTTATTGAAAAAGTTGGAACATATAATCCAATGACAAATCCAGCTGAAATAAAATTAGATACTGAAAAAGTACAAGAATGGATAAAAAAAGGTGCTAAGCCAACTGAAAGTGCTCTATCACTTATAAAAAGAGCTGGAATAGAGTTATAGGAGGATAGAAATGTATAAAGATTTATTAGAATTTATTGTAAAAAACCTTGTTAGTAATCCAGAGTCAGTAAAAATAACTGAAAAAGACCAAGAAAATAAACTAGTTTTGACACTTACTGTTGATCCTAGTGATATGGGTAGGGTTATAGGTAAAGAAGGAAGAATTATACGTTCTATTAGAGAGATTATCAACTCATACGGAATGAAAAATCATCAAAAAGTTTCTGTAGAAGTTGAGGAATCTAAAAGCAAGGAGAATACTAATGAATAGTATTTTAATAGGCAAAATTGTAAATGTACATGGTATAAAAGGTGAAGTTAAAATTTATACATATACGGATGATATAAAAAATCTTTCTAAACTAAAAAAAATGTACTTTGATAAAAACATGCAAGATGAACATAAGGTACTTAGTTCTAAGATTCAAAATAACATGCTAATTGTTAAGTTTGAAGGTATAGATGATGTTGATGTAGCAAATAAGCTAAGGGATACTGACGTGTATACCAAAAAAGAGGAAATTAAGCAAAAGGATACATACTATATTGAAGATTTGATTTCTTGTGAAGTTATAAAGCTTGAGGATGAATCTTTGATTGGTAAAGTTGCATATGTGTTTAGCACTGGTGCAAATGATGTATTAGAAATAGATCTTGTAGATGGGAAAAAAGTATATTTTCCAATGATAAAAGATGTTATAAAAAATGTGGATATAGAAAATAAAAAAATATTTGTATCTGTTATGGAAGGTTTAATGTAAATGACAAGATTTGTTGTATTAACTTTGTTTAATTCTATGTTTGAGGCATTTGTAAATACTAGTATAATAAAGCGTGCGGTAGAGAAAAATTTAGTTAGTATAGATGTTGTTGACATTAGAAATTTCACTTTGGACAAACATAAAAGAGTTGATTTTCCACCATGTGGTGGTGGTAGTGGTATGATAATTTCTTGTGAACCGTTATCAAGAGCTATTGAATTTGCAAAGGATAAATTAAATAGTTATGATGGAGGGCGTAAGAGTAGTATTAGAATTATTTATTTGTCACCAAGGGGGAAAGTTTTAAATTATGATTTGTGCAAAGATTTATCAACGTCTTTGGAAAATTGCATATTAATATGTGGTCATTACGAAGGAATTGATGAAAGAATAATAGAAGAATATGGAGTTGAGGAGATTTCAATTGGAGATTATGTCTTAACTGGTGGAGAACTTGCTTCACAGGTACTTATGGATAGTGTTATACGACTTATACCAGGAGTTTTATCAGATGGATCTTTAGATGAAGAATCACATACTACATGTTTGCTTGAATATCCACAATATACTAAACCTGTTATATTTAGAGATAGAAAAGTACCAGATATATTGTTATCGGGGCATCATAAAAATATCTCTTTGTATAGAAATGCTGAGGCTATTAGAATAACTAAGAAGTATAGACCTGATCTTTATTTAAAATATCAAAAAGAATGTTTAGATGAAGAAAGAAAAAAACATGAAAATGTTAATGAAAAATCATAATTAACTTTGTGATTTATTTTATATTATTTATTGCAGAGGAGGGAAAAAATAATGGATATAATAAAGGCAATAGAAGATGAATACAAAAATGAACAAGTACATAATTTCAACATAGGTGATACAGTTGATGTACACGTTAAAATTAAAGAAGGAAATAGAGAAAGAATTCAGGTATTTACTGGTACTGTTATAAAACGTCAAAATTCTGGTCTTAATGAAACTTTTACAGTTAGAAAAATATCTAGCGGTATTGGAGTTGAAAGAACATTCCCTGTTCATTCACCAAAAATAGCTAAGGTAGAAGTAAAAAGAGCAGGTAAAGTAAGACGTGCTAAACTATACTATTTAAGAGATAGAGTAGGTAAAGCTGCTAAAACTAAAGAAGCAACTAAGCAATAAAAAAATTAAAAGCAAAGTATGGCATTGATGCTATATTTTGTTTTTTTTTATGCTTTTATTGAAAAATATTTAATTATATAATATAATCAGTGGTAAATATATAAGATATGGAGAGTGATTGTATGGATAAATCAAGTTTAGATAAATTTTCAATTAAAGGGTGTGCTGGATATATAACTGATACAGTAAACCAAATAGATTTTAATGCTCCAATGCTAAGTAATAAAATGGATGTAGAGGCTTTTTGTGTTGCAAATGGATATGATCCAAATAGTTTACAGTTTAGTGGCGATGATAAAGAGCTATCAGATTTGAAAATGCAAATTGGTGCACAAGTAGGTCTAAATTTTTCTGCTGGTACTCAAGAGTATGATCAAAAGATGCAAGAAGCACTTAATGAGATTTCAAATATTTTTAGTAAAAATAAAGAGAAGTTTAAGGAAGAATTTGACTTAAATTTTAGAAAAACACTTGAAGCTACAATTGGTATTGCAAATTTTAAAATAAAAGAATTTGAAGATAATAAAGATAAGTTGAAAGAGCAGTGTAACCTTTTAAGATTAGAAGAAAGTACATATAAAGCTAAGATCGAAGAAATTAGAAATGCGCATGGTGGAAGTGATCCAAATATTACTGATAGTGATTATTCAGAATTTGAAAAAGCAAAGGAAAACTTGGAAGGATGTAGCAAAAAGGCAAATGATTTAGAAAACAGAATAAAAAGTACTGAAAGTGATATAATTGCATTTAAGAAGGTGGCTACTGATTTAAAATCAAAACTTGCAGAACATGGAATTGAGGTAGATATTAATAAATCTATTGAGTTTGAAGATAAGGAGAAGGAAGATAGAGCAAAACCAAATCAAGAACGAAATAAAAATCAAGGACAAATTAAAAATCAAGAACAAATGGGTCAACAATCTCCAAATATTTATTTTCAACAGCCTGAATATTCAGGTGCACCTGCATCAATGGAACAAGAAAAAGAAGAAGTTAAAAAAGTTGCAAAAACAATGACTGTTGATGATAAAATGACAATTGACGAGAGAAAAGAAAAATTAAATGAAATACTAGATAAATCTAAAAAATCGTTAATTGAAAATGGAAAGCCATATATTCTTAGTGACGAAGAAACTCTTATACTTCAAAGTAGTTACAAAATGTTTGCTTTTTCAAAAACGGATGAAAAAATGCTTGAACAAGTAGTAGAAGCTAGTATATCTAATAAGCAACAAGAGCTTTCAAAACCAGGTGCTATGGATGATATTAGAAGTGCTATTAAACATATTATTCCTGAAATTAAGGACAATGAACTTGATGCTTTTGTTGAAAATATTTATGGAAATGATCCAAATAGTGTTACTATATGTAATGAAAAGGTATCTGATTCAAGTAGAGCAATTTTAAGTGTACTAGGATCTAGGTTAAATAAAAAAATTGGAGATATGTTTTCTTTTATTGAAGATGATAAAAAAGCAGCTACACTTAAAGATCCAAATGTTAGAGCTGCGTTTAATGAAGATAAGGAAAGTTTAGAGAAAATAAGTAGTTTACTTTCATCTTCTATTTCACTAAAAGGTACTTCTCAAGACATTCAACTAGATACTGGTTCTATGCAAAAAGATGATAGCAAAAATGATGTAAAGTTGAGCTTTTCTATAAAACAAGCATTATTTGGATATGATGAAAATCATTTTAAGGTAGAGGCAACAGATGAATTTCATAAACAACTTCAAGACGGAGCTTGTGATGAGCAAGAACTTGCTAGAAATATAGAAAAAACGTATAGGGAAGAACAAGAAGAAAGAGCAAGAGCTGTTAATTCAAGAAGTCGTGAAAATGATGAAATAGGTAAGTTTTAAAATAATTGGTGAAATGACGCATTTTGATATGCCAAGTGTTTATTTAAATAAATCATATAACGTTATAAATTGGATGTTATTAATAAAGAGTAAATAATCTAAAACATAAATAAAAAAAATAGTGTATAATATGTTGATAAATTAAATGTTACATATTATACACTATTTTTTAGTATATATCTTTATTATTTTTGTTATTGTAATTTTGTTTAAATAACTGATTCATATATAGATCATTTTGCGTATTGATATTTCTAAACTCTTTTTGTTTCTTTTTTCTTTTTGAAAAATTAGATTTTTTCTTACTTTTTTTTGTTTTGCCTCTATGTGATAAAGATTTTAAAATAACTAAAAATATGATTATAATTATAACTAAAAAAATTATATATTTAAAGTTAAAATAAAATTTATTATCTTGACTATTTTCTATGTTAATATAATTTGACATTGCACTTATAACATTTTCAAACTTTAGTTTTTCGTATTTAGAAATTAGTGATTTAGTTTCTTGATTGTATTGGTTGTCAGTGTTGTAATTTATAAAAATGTCTTTA
>HF991985.1:1733-2739 GCA_000433135.1 Clostridium sp. CAG:921 | reverse complement strand
TCATAAAGTGATTTTAATTTTTCAATGTCTTTTGATATAGTATATAAATTAGGAGATATGCTGTTTGGTGTTATTAATGAATAGTTTAATTGCTCGTAAGCATATGCAATCTCGTATAGCAAATCTTCTTTATTTTCTCTTGCAAGAATTTCAAGTCCGTATGGAAGACCATCACTATCAAATCCAAGTGGAATAGTAATTGCAGGAAGAGAGGTTGCTGATGCAAGTTTACATGAGTTGTTACAAAAAGAAGTGGAGTCTATATCGTTTAATTTTAATAATTTATTTGATGAAGAAGGGTATATTAAAACATCTACGTCATTTTTGTCCATTACATCTAATACAGCTTTTTTTAGTTTGTTTTTTAAATCATTTACTAAAGTGATTCTACTAGACTTTGTTAAATCTACATCTGTACTAACGTTATATTCATCTAGTCCTTGAACATATCCGCCACTTTTTAATAAGTCACTGAAGCTTTTTATTTTACTTGATGTATTTTGTATGTACTTATTAAACTGATATGCCATCGCAGCTCCTAGCATTGAAGCATTGTTATAATATTCTAAGTCAGAATTATAAAAATTAGTTATTTTGATAATCGTGGCACCAGAGGTTTCCATTTTTTTAGTTGCACTATTAAAAAGGTTATTTATTTGACTATATGAGTTTTCTAAAAAATCACACATTACTCCAATTTTTTTATCCTGTAATCCATCTTTTTTTAGGTAGTTTGTGTAATCTATACCATTATTGCTAAGCACTGTTAACAAAATAGCATTATCACTAACATTTTTTGTTAGTGGACCAACAGTATCTCTTGTTATATCATAAGTGATTATTCCATCACTACTTATCATTCCATATGTTGGACGAATACCAACAATATTTGCAGCACTTGCAGGAAGCCTAATAGATGAATTAGTATCAGTACCAATTGAAGCTGTAGCAAATGAAGCAGCAACACTTACAGCCGAACCTCCAGATGAACCATAGGTCGTATATG
>HF991985.1:0-1695 GCA_000433135.1 Clostridium sp. CAG:921 | reverse complement strand
TTTTTTACACTACCATAGCTACTATAGGAAATTTTAGCTGAAAAAGCAAATTCACTCATATTAGATTTAGCAAGTATTATAGCTCCAGAGTCAAGTAAGTTATCTACTACTTGAGAATTTTCATATGGATATGAATCCAAAAGAGCCTTTGTACCAGCAGTAGTAGGAAGCTCTGTGAAGTCTATATTATCTTTAACTATTATTGGAATTCCAAAAAGTATACTACTTCTTCCATCTTTTTTATATATTTCGTCACATTTTTTAGCCTGTGTTAGTGCATTTTCGTTTATTGATATAATTGCGTTATATGTTTCATTATATTTTTCAATTCTTTCTAAATATAATTTAACAAGTTTTTCATATGTTAAATATCCATTGTCTATTGCTTCTTGTATGGATGTAATATCCATTTTAGTAATATCAATAACAGCGCTAGTTGTACAAAATATTTTCTTATTATTTATTAATATAAAAAACAATAAAAACGTTATTAATATTTTTATTTTCTTTTTTAAATTCATAACATTCCCCAAAACTTTGTAATAAATCATTATATAAATAATTTTAAACATTATATCACATAATTGTGAAATGTATATGTAATCTACTAAATAAGTGCAATTATTTCATTTTTTTCAATGTTATCGTAACATTTGTCGAATCGTTTGTCGCTTCAATTTTTATATCACTATCACTATTATTTTTAAATTTAAAATCTAATGTTCCATATAATATTGTTGCGTCTTTATCTTTTGGAACGTAATAAACTCTTCTACTATGTGCATGTCTTTCTGTAACTTCTAAATTTGCATCTAAAACAGCATTATATAAAGTACTGCTGATTTGACAAAGTCCACCACCAGATATTTTTATCTTTTTACCTTTTGAATCAAACCCAACAGCTTTTTTAAACCCCTGCGCCTCATTCATTGGACCAATTGTACTGTTAAAAGAAAATTCTTCTCCTTTTTTTACGATAACTCCATTTAGTTTAGAATTTGCTAACGTTATATTATCAACTCTATTTTGATCTTTGTCATATATAGAAGTAGTATAACTTGACAAAGGAACTTCCTCAGGCTTTGTAGTATTATATGTATTATCATTAGACGTAACGTTTGATTTATTATCTTCTGATATATTGTTGTTAGTAGTGGGGTTAATATTTTCATTATTTTTATTAGTATTATCTTCTTGTTTTTTCTTTTCTAAATTTGATGAATTAACTGTATTTGAATTATTATTTTGATTATATGAGTTATTATTGTTATATAACATATTTGTATTTGCAACAACATTAAAAATAACAAATATAGCTACTGAAAGAATAATTATAAATAAAAAAATTGATATTTTTTTTTCATTATTAACCATATTACTTTCTCCTAAAATTATAAAAAATTATATTATTAGTTTGTACAAGTAAGAAAATTTTATTCTAAAAGTGCTAAATATTTTTGAGATTTACAATAAAAAAATAATTTAATAAAAAATGAAAAATATAAAAAAAGGTAAAGCAAAATTAAAAATGTATTTTTTATAAAACTAACTCAAGAGATAAAAAAAGTGTAGAGTGTATAAAGAAGATACACTCTACAAAAAGATCAACAAAATAAAATAGTAATATAAACTATAAAATATAAAATATATAAAAAAGTAAATCTATAAAAAGTAGCAAAATTTACATAAAATGTT
>HF991984.1:15433-18421 GCA_000433135.1 Clostridium sp. CAG:921 | reverse complement strand
GAAGTTTTATTAAGTAATAAATTAAACTTTAAAGGAAGTGATAATGCAAGTAATGTAACTAACAATTATTTATTTAATGATGAGATTATAGGGTATTTAAGTATTCCAAAAATAAATTTATATGATATAAGGATAAAAAATGGAGTTGGAGATGAAATATTAAAAGATTCAATAGGTTTGTTTGATGGAAGCAACATTAAAAGTGGGAATATTTGTTTGGCTGCACATAATAGAAGTAGTACGGTTAGTTATTTTAAAAAGTTACATACATTAAAAAGTGGAGATGAGATTTTATTAAAAAACAAATATGGAACTAATGCATATATAGTAGAATTTAACATAATGATTGATAGTAATGATTGGACGTACTTATCACCAGAGGATAGTGATATGCTTACATGTATTACTTGCGTGAATAATAATGCTAAGAAAAGAATTTGTGTTAGAGCAAATAGAAAAGTATGAATGAAGAGGTTAATAATATAAATATGGAGGAAAAATGTCAAAATTAAATAAAAATTTAAAAATTATGTTTGCATTTTTGTTTTTATTAATTACTTGTTTTAGTAATATGAAGACATTTGCTGTGCAACTTGAAAATGTAGACGTAGGAAAGCACCAAATTTACTGTGAAATTGGTAAAGAAAGATATATTAAGTATAAAAATAATATACAATTAAATTATGATTATCATTATTATAAAAATAATGAGAGAATACCAGCATATTGTTTAAACCTTGGTGTAGACGGTCCTGAGAGTAGTGATGAATTTTTTGTTGATGTGAATGAAACAGTTGGTGATAAGGTTTTACTAAATATTGTAAAAAATGGATTTCCATATAATACTTGTGAAAGTTTAGGGGTAAATGATGATACTCAAGCAAAGTATGCAACTCAATTTGCTGTATGGGTATATCTTGCAGGACTCGATATAAATCAGATATATGCACTTGAACCTAAATATGAAAATGTAGTTAACGCCATAAAAAATATATACTATAATGGAATCAATGAAAAAAATAATGATGATAGTTTTATAAATTTAAGTGTAGAAGATTTTAAGATATATGATAAAGATAAAAATTATTACGTGGCAAGAGTACGAACAGAGGTTAAAAATAGTACTGGTAGTGAAAGCATTAACACGAGTATTACTAGTAATGTAAATTTTAAAATATACGATAAGGAAAATAATTTAATACAACAAAATAATAATATCAAAGATTTAAAGGATTTTTCAATTTTTGTTGATAGAAATGATATGAATAAAGATGCTAGTTTTAATATAAAAACAGAAGCAAAAAAAGACGTAAAAGTATTTTTATATGGCAAAGCCTCAAAGGAAGGAACGCAAAATTTAGGACTTATTTCTAATGCAAAGCTAAAAGATAGTGATGAAATAGGTCTAAATATACAATATACACCTCAAACATTAAAGATAAAAAAGGTTGATAAAAATGATAATAGTATAGTTATTCCAGGCGTAAAATTTAGAATTTACGACAAAAATAATAAACTGTTAGGTGAATATGTAACAAATAATGATGGTATCATTACTGTAGATTATCTAAAAGAACTTGGAATAAAAAATAATGAAAATATTGTTGTAGAAGAAATTGAGGTACCTGATGGATATTATATAGACAAGGAAAATAACAAAAAAGAAATAACCTTAAAATTTGATAGTTTAAATGAAGTAGTATTCCAAAATGAGAAAATAACAGGTAAAGTAAAGGTTATAAAAAAATCAGCTAATTACAATCCATACACATATGAAAAAAGAGGAACTCCATTAAAAGGGTGTGAATTTGAGATATATGATAGTAATATGAAATTAGTACAAAAAATAGTTACAAATGAAGAAGGAATAGCTAATAGCAATAAGTTATTTAAAGGTAAATATTATATAAAAGAATCAAAATCTAATGAATACTACATACTTGATAGAAAAGTACGTGAGTTTTATATAGAAGATAATAATGATTTAGTAGAATTTGAACTATATAATGATAGTATGGAAAGAGAATTACCTAAAACTGGTTTTTAAAAGAAATGATAGTTAAATTAAGAGTGCTTAATTTAACTATCATTTTAAAATTTTATTTTTTATTATGAATAACTATAAAATTGGCAATAAAAAATTTTTAAACAGCAAGATGTAGGATTCAATCAAAAATAATATAAATCTTCAATTATTTCATTTACGATTAGCTGTTTTTTCATAGATCTTGAATTATTTTCATTTATTAATATCATTTTTACTGCCTTTTGACTTTCATCACTTTTTATAGCATACCAAACATGGTTATCTTTTGCTCCAACATTTTGTGGATCAATTCTTCCAAGCTGACCAGTTATTCCGATACCTATGTACGAATTTGCAATTTTTTTTACTGCTGTAGCCATAGCCTTTGCCACTTGAAGTGAATAGACAGAATTGGTTTCAAGTATTTCTTTTGGTACACCAAATTTTATTTTTGCTTCATTAGAGTATGAAACATAAGATTCTTTTAAGACGTCAGATGCACCTGAAATATCGGTTATCTTACTAGCTAAGCTTCCACCTGTGCAACTTTCCATTGCAGCGATGGTGTAATGAGATCTTGAAAGTTTTTTTATAATACTTTCAATTTTTTCATCTTCACTTGCGCTATTGTAATACCTTTTTTCAATTTCTGGCATGATATTTTTTCCTCTTGACAGTATCCCGTCATGAATTATCTCTTTTATATAACCAAACGTTATATTGTACTCATAAGTAATACTTGATTTTACATCGAAAATGATAAAAATATACATCTCGGTATGCTCACTGCTAAGTATTGTTGTTATGGATTTTAGCCACTCATTTAACAAATCATCACTTGGTAATCCATAAAGCTGTAGATATGCAGAGCTTATCATGTGATTATTATAGTTGTAGTTTTTTCTACCATTTTTTACAATATCATCAATGCTCATTATATCTATTTTAGTTAGACAAAGACA
>HF991984.1:7602-15392 GCA_000433135.1 Clostridium sp. CAG:921 | reverse complement strand
TCATAGTCTATGTTAAATTTTTTTGCAAGATATTTAGCCACTTTTACCTCTTCTAATATAGTTTTACTGCTTCTAAATGAAGTGGTATCAACAAGCATTGATATAACAATTAATCTTGCTTCATAAGCAGTTATTGGATAGTTTGCAACTAACATCAATTCATATATTAGATAAGCTGTAGCAGAACTATTTCTTACGTAGGAAAAGTCGTATGAATTAGTAGTTTTAGTTGGATGATGATCAATGCATCCAATAATACTACCTTCATGAATGGTACTGTAATGATCTACTAAGAAAAGATTTCTGGTTGCATTTTCAAGTTTTTGTTCATAATCATACATGTAAATATTTGTTAAATCTGATATGATTTCATAAGTTTCTCCTTTTTTTATTTTTTCTAAGATGATAAATTTAGCATTAAATCCTAGAAACTTTAACAACTTTTCAAGTAATATACCAGATAAGGTTGCGTCAACATCAATATTATCATGTCCTATTATACATACCTGATCCACAGATTTGAGGCTACTTTTTAGAGCAGTTAAAATTTCGCTCATTTCCATTTTTTTAGAATTTGTCAATAAAGCAGAATCATTTTTCATATTTATTTCTCCTTATATATTATTTTTCACTAAGCAATAATAATGCCTAGTTAAACATAACGCGCGGCATAATTATACCATAATTTGTTATTTATTTCAACAAATTATGTAAAATTAGCAAAGAATGAATATCACAATTACTGAATAATTACTGCATATTTTGTTAATTTTATTTAGTTTAGTATAAGTAGGTATAAAAATGTTTAGGCAGAATATAAAAATTAACTTATAACGTTTTATGATTTAAATTAAAAAATGTATGTAAATTAGTGTAAAAATATGATATACTTATTATACAAATATATTTCTTGGAGATGATGTTATTTGGAAAATAAAAAGATATTATATGTTGCAACTTATGATAAGGTTATAATGGATATATATTTACCATACATAATTGCCTTAAAAAATATTGGATTTAATATTTATGTTGCAACGTCAGAAGATGGAGATATTCCGTATATCACTAAAAAATTTAAGTATGAATTTGATGTTTCAACGTTAAGTGTTACAAACTTTGAGGTAATAAAAGCAGTAAAAAGTATGAGAGAAATGTTAAATGTTGAAGAATTTGATTTTATTCATACACATGGATTAAATGCTAGTTTTATAACTGCTATGGCAGCAACAAATATAAGAAAAAATGGAAAAACAAAGATAATCTATACAGCAGATGGCTTATCTTTTGACAGCAACTCTTCTAAATCTTCTTATGCGCTTTACTATTCAATTGAAAAGCTACTTGCTAAAAATATTGATTACATGATAACTGTAAATAAAGAAGACTATGAATTTGCAAAAGATGATTTTAAAAATTGTAAAGTATATTACATAGATGGATATGGAATAAAAAAAGAAGAGGTAGATATAGATGTATCAGATGAGTTGGAAGAAAAGCTAAGAAAAGAATTAATGTTAAAGGATGATCAAAAATTAATATTAAATGTGGGCGATTATACAAAAGAAAATAACCAAGAATATTTACTAAAGGCAATGAGTATTATAAAAGATAAAACGAGAAATGTAAAGATAGTATTTGTTGGTAAAGATAAATTAAACGGAAAATTAAAGAAACTTGCAAGTGATTATGACATAAGTAATAATGTGCTATTTTTGGATTTAAATAAAAAACAGACAGCGCTTATTTATGCAATTTCTGATTTATATATTGATGTTTCTTTGCAAAAAAATTATCCGTATGATATAATTGTTGCAATGATTAATTACTTACCTATAATTTCGACAAAAGTTAGGGGGAATGTTGACCTAATAAAAAATAATGTGACGGGATACTTAATAGATAATAACGATGTACATGATCTTTGCAAAAAGATAATGATACTCTTACAAAATGAACAAGTATGTGATAATTTTATAGAAAACTATGATGATTTATATGAAGATTATCTTTATGAGAATGTTACAGATCAAATGTGCAAGATATATAACGAAATAGTAAAGTGATCGTTATAACTGTGGAAATTGTGGATAAGAGTTTGTTTTTTTATGAATAGGAGGAAAAAATGAAAAATATATTAAAAGCTTTAAAATGTGATGAGTGTGGAAAGGTACTTGAAAGGCTATATTGTACAGGAAAAAAGAATTGTGAAGTAACATGTTGTGGTAAAAAAATGCATTTGCTAGAAGCAAATATATCAGACGCTAGTAAGGAAAAGCACACACCAGTATATGAAATTTGTGATGATGAGATTATTGTAAGAGTACCACATGTTATGGAAAAAGAACATTTTATATCATGGATTGCATTAGTAAAAGAAAATAAAAAAATAATAGTTGAATTATATCCAGAACAAGAATGCATAGTACATTTTCCATATTTAAAAGATTCAACAATATATTCATATTGTAATAAACATGGACTATGGTCTTGTGATGTAAATTAAAATATGAAAAAGGTAATATTTATATATTTGTAAGTATTACTTTTTTTAATGTGTATATTAAACTTTAGGTGATGTAATGGTAAAAATAATAGTTTGTGCAAGTATCATATTAGCGCTTTGTGTAGTGATAGTTTTTAATAATAATCATATTTCAATATCAAAATTTAATTTAAAATCAGAAAAAATTCCTAAAAGTTTTGATGGACTAAAAATTGTACATTTATCTGATTTACACTCTAAGAAATTTGGAAATGGAAATTGTAAACTGATAAAAAAAATAGATAATATTAATCCAGATGTTATTTTTATGACTGGTGATATGACATCAAAAAAGAGTTGTAATTTTTATCAAATTATCGAGTTAGTTAAAAACTTATCAATGAAATATAAAGTTTATTATAGTTTTGGAAATCATGAAATGGCACAAAAATACAATAATTTAAAATCGTTAAGAAAAAAACTAGAGCAGTGTGGCGCCATTGTTTTGTTTGATAAGTATGTTGATTTTGAAAGAAATAATGAAAAGATAAGAATTTATGGATTTAATTTTAGATTTAATATGGAACCAAGAAAAAATGAAACAATTTTAGATGAAAAATATGTATCTATTATAAAAAATTCAATTGGTAAGTTTGATAAAAATATGTATAATATTCTTTTAACTCATGATCCTTTAAATTATGAACTTTATGACTATATTGGAGCTGATTTGGTATTTTCTGGACATGTACATGGTGGAATGATGAGGATAGCAGGCATCGGAATATTATCCCCAAGAAGAAAATTTTTTCCAAAATATTCAGCTGGAATATATAAAGGAAAAAATGGAAAAATGATTGTAAGTAGAGGCCTTGGAAATAGTAGTTTTAAATTAAGAGTTAACAATTTTCCAGATATTCCTGTAATTACACTTTTGCGTTAAATATATATTTTTTTATTATAATTAAAAAAATATAAATATTTTGTCGAAAAAGCACAAGTTTTGTAATAAATTTACAATTAAATTTATATAGTTGTATAATAGAAAATGAAAATAGATAAACTCTATTACTAATGTTAAGGAGGAAAAATTTATGAAAACTAATTTAAAGGAAAAGGAATACGAGGTTGAAAGTCATGCTGACATTTTCTTAAGCAAGGTAATGACACTTGATGAACTTTCAAGAATAACTAATGTGCCAAAAGATGAGTTACTTTATGAATTTAGAACAATTTTATCACGTATTTCGCCTGATAAGTATCAAAGTGTAAATCGTATAATATGTTATCTTTCTTCTAATTACGAAGGATATTATTGATCGATTTATATTAAACTAAAGTAATATATTTTGATAGTTACGTTATGTTTATGATTTTACAACTAGAAAAAAATTAAATTATTACTGATAGTAAGTAAGAAATTCCCTCATTGTTAAGTTTATGTATACAATATATATATTGCAATGAAGGAATTTTTTTGCATTCTAATACTTTTTGTTAATTTTTCTAAATTTCCAGAGTTGCTAGAATTTATGGACATAGTAAGAAAAACAGAAAATTAAAGTATAATATGTATATAAAAAAGTAGAATATGAAGGTAATAAAATTATTGGATATTTTGTTTTTTTAGTATTGTACATAAAAATGTATAATGATTAGCTTGTATAAATAATAGCTTTTAATACGTTTTATTGATTATAAAATAAATTGTATAAATAAATTTCATGAAATATTGAAAAATACAAGCTTTGTATGTTAAAATAAGTATTAGTATATAAAATATTAATATTTTTATTATTTTATATATCTGCAATTGCTGTGTAGAGTAATTGTTTAATATAAAATTGATTTATGGTGGTAAATATGGAAATTGAAAAAGAAAAAGCTTTAATTGTAGCTGTAAATATAAAAAATGATGATAATTTTGAAAAATCAGTTGAAGAATTATTTGCTCTTTGCGAGGCTTGTAATATAGAACCTGTTGATAAAGTTACACAAAATTTGAATGAAATAAATCCAGCATTTTATATAGGGACTGGAAAAATAGATGAAGTAAAAAAAGCTGTTAATATGTATGGGGTGGATGTAGTAATTTTTAACAATGAATTATCGCATTCGCAACTTAGAAATTTACAAAAGCATATAGATACTCCGATACTTGATAGGACATCTTTAATTTTACAAATTTTTGCGTTGAGAGCAAGAACTAATGAAGCTAAAATACAAGTAGAAGTAGCAAAACTTGAATATATGCTACCTAGATTGGTTGGTCTACATTCATCACTTGGAAGACAGGGCGGATCTGCAGGAGTTAGCAATAAAGGTTCTGGTGAAAAAAAATTAGAATTAGACAGGAGAAAAATAGAAGAAGAAATAGTAAGACTAAACAAAGAGTTAAAGCAAATAGAAAAGCAACGTGAAGTTATGAGAAAAAATAGGAAGAAGAATAATATTCCTATTGTTGCTCTAGCAGGTTATACTAATGCAGGTAAGTCAACATTGTTAAATTCTTTTGTCGTAAAGTATAAAACAGAAAATGTAAAAAAAGTAGAAGAAAAGGATATGCTATTTGCAACTCTTGAAACTTCTGTAAGAAATATAAAATTAGAGGATAAAAAAGAATTTTTACTTTCTGATACAGTTGGGTTTATTTCTAATCTTCCACATAATTTAATAAAAGCTTTTAGATCTACCCTTGAAGAAATAAAACAGGCTGATTTAATACTTGAGGTAGTAGATTATAGTGATGATAATTATAAAAAACATATAGAGGTAACAAATAATACACTAAAGGAAATAGGTGCTGGTGATATACCTATTGTATATGTATTTAACAAGTGTGATAAGGTATTGTCCAAAATACCACTTGTTGAAGGAAATAATATATATATATCTGCCAAAAATATGATTGGAATAGATATGTTAACAAATTTAATAAAATCAAAAATTTTTGAAAATTATACATTATCTAGTTTTTTGTTTCCGTTCGAACGTGGAGATATACTTTCATATTTTAATAAAAATGCTAGAATTTTAAATGTAGAGTATACAGAAAACGGAACAATTATAGATGTTGAATGTAAAGAAGAAGATTACATGAAGTATAAAGGATATGAGTATTTTAAAAATTAGTATAAATTTGAAAGGATGAGCAATTTGAAAAAAGTAAATATAATAGGAGCTGGACTTGCGGGGTGTGAATGTGCATATATTTTGGCAACACATGGAATAAAAGTAAAACTTTATGAAATGAAGCCAGAACATAAATCTGAAGCACATAAATCAAATAATTTTGCAGAACTTGTTTGTAGTAATTCATTAAAATCAAATGAGATCACAAATGCATGTGGATTACTAAAAAAGGAAATGGAGATACTTGGAAGCTTGTTTGTTAAAGTTGCAAATGAAACAAGAGTCCCTGCTGGTCAGGCACTTGCTGTTGATAGAGAACTATTTTCAAAAAAAATAACTAAAATAATATTAGAAAATAAGAATATAGAAGTAGTATATAAACAAATTGAATCTTTAGAAGATCTTGAAGGTATTACTGTTATTGCAACTGGTCCTCTTACAAGCAGTAATTTTTTAAAAAACATAGAGGAAATGGTTGGAAAAGAAAGTCTATACTTTTTTGATGCAGCAGCGCCAATTGTTGATGCAGATAGTATTGATATGAATATAGCATATGTTATGGATAGATATGGAAAGACAGAGACGGGAGATTATATAAATTTACCAATGAATAAACAACAGTATGAAGCATTTTATAATGAACTTATAAATGCAAAAGAAGCTCCAAGACATGATTTTGATAAGATCGAACTTTTTGAAGGCTGTATGCCAATTGAATATATGGCAAGAAGAGGAGAGAAGACTTTAACTTTTGGACCACTTAAACCAATTGGTCTTGATAATCCAAAAACTGGTGAAAAAAATTATGCTGTAGTACAGCTAAGATCTGAAAATAGTGAAAAGACAATGTATAATTTAGTTGGATTTCAAACTAGCCTTTCATTTGGAGAACAAAAAAGAGTATTTAGAATGATACCTGGTCTTGAAAAAGCTGAATTTATACGTTACGGAGTTATGCATAAAAATACATATGTAAATGCTGGAAATATTTTAGATGACAACTTTTGTTTTAAGAAAAATTCAAACATATATTTTGCTGGTCAAATATCTGGTGTAGAAGGGTATGTTGAATCAGCAGCATCTGGAATGATGGTAGCATATAGTATTATTTCTAAATTAAATGGTAAAAGGATAACTTTCCCAGAAAATACAATGCTTGGTAGTTTGGCAAAATATATATCAACTGAAAATAAAAATTATCAACCTATGAATGCAAACTTTGGAATAATAAAACCTCTAAATGAAAAAATAAAAGATAAAAAAGAAAAATATACTAAAATTGCCAATATTGCAATAGAAAGTATAACAAGATTTAGTGAAAATCTAAATTAAATATCGATTGGAGTGATAATGTGAGCAATGTTTATCTTCTTTATGGAGAAGAAAGGTTTGATTTAGAACAGCAACTATCAAAAATAAAAAAAGAATTTAAAAATTTGGAGATGGGTGTAAATTATTATGTATTAAATAGGGAAAATGTTGATACTTTAAAAGATATAATCCAATCTGTTACATTTTTTGGGACGAGTAAGCTTATAGTTATAAAAGATACTGGACTAAAGTTTGACGTGGAATCATTAAATGAGGTAGAAGAAGATACTACTGTTGTAATAATTGAGGGAGATAGCGTAGATAAGAGAATAAGCGAATATAAGAAAATATCAAAGATTGCAAATTGTATGGAATTTAAACAATTAGATGCAAATAAAATGTGTGAATATGTAAAAAATACATTAGCAAGATATGGTGTTAATATTTCAAATGATACAGCAATGTATTTTCAAGAAATTTGTGGAACTTCAAAATCAAATAATGTAAATGAATTACAAAAACTAGTTATATATTTAAGTGATAAAGAAAAGAAAATTGTTACAAATGAGATAATTGATAAGGTATGTTCAAGGACATTAAATGCTAAAATTTTTGATGTTTTAAATTTAATAGTAAATAGGAAGACTAAAGAGGCTATAGATAGCTTAAATGACTTACTTGACCAAAAAGAGTCAATTGTAAAGGTATATATTATGTTATACAAACAAATTAGAACTATGTATCTAATAAAATACTTAAAAATTAAGAAGGAACCTAATATAGCAAGTATTTTGGAAATACATCCATATACTGCAAAGATATTATCCAAATCTTGTGATATATATACTTTAGACAAATTAAA
>HF991984.1:5899-7590 GCA_000433135.1 Clostridium sp. CAG:921 | reverse complement strand
AGACAAATTAAAAAAAATCATGTATAGTTTTGATGAATACGATGAGAAGACAAAAAAGCGGTGAAATGGATTTTGAAATAGGTCTAAAAAAAATAATTTGTTCTATGTAAAAAGTAATATATAAAGGCAAGAGTACATTTTCTACTCTTGCCTAAAAAATAATAAATTTTAAGAAGCTATTAAGATTAAATAATTATATGTATATTATGCATATTTTGAAAAACTTAATTATTAACTCCATGAGTTATTGGTTCGGTATTGAAAGTAATTGGCATGAATGTGTAGCCATTAGAAATGCCAAAATCAATTATAGATTCTAGTGCTTCAGATGTTGCCTTGGCACCAGAAAAATCGTGCATTAAAACAACATTGCTTCTATTTTTCTTTAAGTAGTTTACAACATTATTATAAACTGCTGTTGGTGTTTTTGCACCTGCTGCATCTTCAGCAGATACATTCCAATCATAATATCTAAAACCTTTATCTAAAACTTCTTTCGTAAGAGCACTCATTATTCCAGGATTAAATTTGCTAACTGTATTAGAGCTTCCCCCAGGAAATCTTATAATATTTGATTTTATACCAGTTATTTTAAATATTTTATCTTGAAGTGTATATACATTACTCATGAATGCATCTTTTGAAGCATATATTTGTTTGTAGTTGTGCGAATAGCCGTGTATTCCTATACTGTGTCCCTCATCTATAATTCTTTTTATTAAATATTCCTTACTATCATCAAAATTTAATACAAAAAATGTAGCTTTTATATTTTTCTTTTTTAATATATCAAGGATTTTAGGAGTTATATTAAGGCTTGGCCCATCATCAAAAGTTAAATAAATTATGCTTCCATTTGTTTTTTCACCAACAATTACTTCACGTGTTGATTTTGAAGTATTAGAGGATTTATCTGACACCTCATAAGTTACTAAGTAATTTCCAATTTTTGAAGTATCAACATTATTTGTGATTTTTATCTTATCTGTGACGTCTCCATCAACTTCATCAGTTGCACTTGCACCTTCTTCTTTATATGTTGAATTTAGTTCTAAATATATCCTAGAGTTACCATTTAATGTGATAGCAGGAGGCACATCATCTATTTTATTTACTATTCTAGTTTTTTTTGAGGTGTTACCAGATTTATCACTTACCGTATATGTATAAATTTCTGAATTACCATTACTTATTTCTTTACTTATTTTCATATCAGAAGTAACATCACCATCAAGATTATCTATTGCCATCGCACCTTCATCTGTATATTCTTTTTTGTATGAAATATTTATCTCATCATCACCGTTTAGATTTATAACAGGTGGTATAGTGTCAATAATGTTAACTGGTACTTTTATTTCTTTTTTGAAAAATAAAATTGGAATATCATATATATATACGTCACTTCCAAGATGTGATAAATCAATTTGATTTTTCGGATATATTTTTGTATCTTTTAACATTAAAGTAATTAAAATATAATTATCTTCAGTTTTTGAACCAGCTTGTACGTTTATACCTTTTAATATTTTTTTATCATACCTTGGAACTAATAAGATATATACAAGTATTGTAATTGCTAATGTAAATGATATTAATACTGTTACTATTACTTTTTTCTTAGCGTTATCTTTATTTGTATCATAACTGCCTATTCTACATGCCATAATAAACAATCCCCTTCTAAATAT
>HF991984.1:938-5888 GCA_000433135.1 Clostridium sp. CAG:921 | reverse complement strand
TCCCCTTCTAAATATAAACATATTATTAAAATATTAAAGATTATAAAATTTTTACAAAGAAATTATATTACAAAAAAAGACAAAATTCAACAAATAAAATATATAAAAATGTAGCTTTAGAAATAATAATGATAATATAAAGATTAAAGTACGATTTATAAATTATATATAATTTATATGTGATTTTTTGCTTTAATTTGCGTGTATATTTTTATTTTGTATAAATAAAAATATACATACGCATAATAATAAAAAGGAGAATTTATATGAATAAAAAATATTTAAACTTTAGAACAGATATGGCAGATGAGAGAGTAGATACATATAAAAAAGTTCATAATTTAACAGATGTAGATGGAATAAAAGTCACATCAAAATCAGATAATTCTATTACAACAACTATAGTTGATGTTTTAAATAAAAATGGTGAAATGGCCGTATCAAAAAAGATTGGAAAATATATTACAATAGAAGTTCCTGATATTGTATATGTTGATGAAAGTGAAAAAGAGGATATATCTAATGAGATTTCAAATAATATAAAAACGCTAATAGGAAAAGACAAAAGCAAGTCTGTACTTATAGTTGGACTTGGTAATGTATCTGTAACTCCAGATGCGCTTGGCCCTAAAGTGGTAAAATATGTAGAAATAACTAGGCACCTTTTGCATTATGCAAAAGACTTAGTAGAACCAAATACTAGAGAAATTAGTGCAATATCACCTGGCGTCCTTGGTACTACAGGAATTGAAACATCTGAAATTATTACATCAATTGTGGAAAATATAAAGCCAGATGCTTTAATTGTAATAGATAGTTTAGCATCTGGGAGTATTCATAGAATTGGAAATACGATACAACTTAGTAATACAGGAATAACACCTGGTGAAGGAGTTAGAAATAAAAGAGATAGTATAAACGAAGAAAATCTAAAAATCCCTGTAATATCACTTGGAGTGCCAACTGTTGTTGACATGGCTACTATAACAAATGAGGCAATAGATAAATTAATTGATAGTGCAAAAGATGAAGCAAAAAATGTTTTTAGCAATGAAAAAAGAAATAATTGTACAGATACACTATTAAGTAAATTAGAGCAAGATACTAGATATGACATGATAGCAAATGCTTTGAATACACAAAATTACATTGTTACTCCAAAAGAAGTCGATGAGCTTATAAATATAATGTCTGAAATAATTGCAAATGGAATTAATTTATCATTAAGATGAAAACATATAAACTAAATAATATACTAAAAGAGGCAAAATATAGCATCATAACTGATACATTTTGCCTTTGTGTAATTTATGTGAAAATAATGTAACAAAACTTATGATAATGCCGAATTACCTTGATTTTTTTTACAATATATTATAAAATACCGTTAAGTAAGTATATTAATGGAGGAATAAATATGTTTAAAAATACAAAAAAAATTAGAATAGGATTTTTTATTTTTGTGCTATCTGTTATATTTTTTACTTTGATAACTAGTGTTAATGCAGAAGAAGCAATAACAACTAATTATGAAAATGAAACAGAAGAAAATACTA
This sequence comes from Clostridium sp. CAG:921, assembly GCA_000433135.1. Lineage (GTDB taxonomy): Bacteria > Bacillota > Clostridia > TANB77 > CAG-465 > CAG-465. Next base: position 4,332 of record HF991984.1, on the reverse strand, counting down.
ATATTAAAAATGAAAGTGTAAATTTAAATAATAGTATATCTGGTGTAGTAGACTCTAAGCTTATGGATGGGGTGTATAAATTTAGTGAAAATAACGTTCCATACTTGCCATTTATTAGATATGCAACTGATAGAATTTTAGTAGATAAAGAAATAGGCGGAACAGGAATTTTAATGTCTGCTAAGTCAATAGAAGTAACGTCAGAGACTTCAGGTATACAAGTATTATTTTCAAATGATGCTACAAGAATTTCAGCACCAATGGAATATGTTATAATATTTGGTGCAAATAGTGTAACAATAGATTCGACAATAAAAAAGGATGTCTTTATATATGGCAGTAGTGAGGTTACTATAACAGAAAACGGAAAAGTAAATGGAAATATAATTTGTAATGCTGGCACAGTAAATGTAAAAGGAACAGTATCTGGTAGTATTATAGGACAAGCAAATGATATAAATATTACTGGAAAAGTTGAAAAAGATTTAAGAGTAAAGTCTTATACGGTATCACTTCAAGATGAAAGTACAGTAAAGGGATGTACATACATAGAAACATATAATAAGGATTTAAAATTAGATGATAAGTTTAATGCAAACATAAACTATTTAGAAATTAAAAAGAGTAGTTTAAACTCAAAATCTATTATAAATGGAATTGTAACAAGCTTGATTTTTGCACTTATTTATTTAATTTTAATAAAGAAAAACGATGGAAAAATATTAGATATAATGCTAAATAAAACCAAGTCTAACAGTTTATTTGTTATAATGAGTAGTGCAATATTTTTAATAATTTTCCCTGTAATTTGTTTGCTACTTTTAATACTTGCACTTGTTGGACTTTATGCAGTTGCTGTACCTGCTTTAATTGCTATAGTATCTATATTTACAATTGAATGTCTACTTTCAACATTTATAGTTGGTAGTGTGATTGTAAGGTATATGGATAAGAATTATTTTGCTAAAAGAGGACTTTCTTCTATAGTTTTAGGAGCATTTATAATCTATTTTACGCTATATATACTTGCAAGAGTTCCTGTTATTTCTGGATATGTAGTACTTAGTATGATTATATTATCAACTGGAATAGTTTTAACACTTATGTTTCGTAAAGATAAAATTACACTAGATGATAATAAAAAGCAAAGTAAAAAGTAAATAAATTTAGATTTTAATAAATTGTTATGGCAAAATTTATATTACCATAACAATATATTTATATTAATATTAATAATATGTGATTTGCTAAGCAATCAAATAAGTTTTGATGCAGTGTATTAGGTTATATTAGTGTATGTAAAATTAGGGGGAATCAAAATTATGAAAGAGTATTATAAGCAAGAATATGAAGAAACGTTAGAAGAATTAAAAACGTCAAAATCTGGTTTAAGTAATGAAGAAGCGAAGGTGAGACTTCAAAAATATGGACATAACAAATTGAAAGAAACAAAGAAAAAGAGTATATTTAGTATGTTTCTTAGTCAGTTTAAAGATGCAATGCTTATAATTTTGATAATATCTGCAATTATATCTGGGTTTGTATCTATAAGAACTGGTGAAACTATAACTGATTCAATTATTATACTGTTTGTTGTTTTACTTAATGCTATACTTGGAGTAATGCAAGAGAGTAAAGCTGAAAAAGCTATTGAAGCTTTAAAGGAAATGTCACTTCCATATATAAAAGTAAGAAGGAATGGAAAAATTGAAAGTATAAAGACAGAAGAACTTGTAAAGGGGGATATTTGTCTTGTTGAAGCTGGTGATACAATACCTGCTGATATGCAAATCATAGAGTCACATAGTTTAAGAGTTGAGGAGTCAGCACTTACTGGTGAGTCAGTTGCTGTTGATAAAAAAGATAAATTTAGTGTTAAAAATGATACTAAAGTAGCACTTGCAGATAGGATTAATATGCTATATTCTGGTAGTAGTGTAGTATATGGTAGAGGTGAGGCTGTTGTTGTAGCTACTGCCATGGAAACAGAACTAGGAAAAATTGCAGAGGCAATATCTACTCAAAAAACTGAAATAACACCTTTGCAAAAGAAGATAAATGAACTTAGTAGAGTGCTTAGTGTTATTGTAGTTTTAATTGCTATAGTTATGTTTGTAATTGGTTATTTGAAGGGGAATCCACCACTTGATGTCTTCATGCTTGCAGTTTCACTTGCAGTTGCTGCAATACCAGAAGGACTTTCGGCAGTTATAACAATAACACTTGCTATGGGTGTTCAAAAGATGGCAAAAGAAAAAGCTATCGTAAGGAAATTATCTGCTGTTGAAGCTTTAGGATCTACTGAGGTTATTTGTTCTGATAAAACAGGCACACTTACTCAAAATAAAATGACTTTAAGAAACATTTACATTGATGGAAAACTATTAGATATAGAAAATATTTCTTCATTTGATGAAATTGAAAATATAGATGGAATATATTCAGAAGACGTATTAAAGCTTGCAAATGTAGCTGTACTTTGCAATGATACAACATTTGGCGAAGATGGTGGAAGAAAAATTTTGCTTGGAGATCCTACTGAAACGTGTATTATAGAATTTTGTAGTAAAATCGGATTTGATAAAGAAGTAATGGATAAAACTTTTAAGAGAGTAGATGAAGTACCATTTGATTCAACAAGGAAGATGATGACAACTGTAAATAGCATGAAAAATGAAGAAAAAATGGTTTGTACAAAAGGAGCAGTTGAATCTATATTAGAAGTTTGTAAATATGTTTTATTAAATGGCAAAGTTGAAAATTTAACAAGTAAAATGAAAGATGAGATTCTTGAAAATAACCTTCAAATGGCAAAAAATGCCATAAGAGTATTGGCTTGTGCATATAAAATTGAAAATGGAGAAATAGATAAAAATGAAGAGGATTTAATATTTATTGGTTTAATAGGAATGATAGATCCTCCAAGAAAAGAGGCAAAAAGGGCTGTAGAAAGATGCTTTAATGCTGGAATTATACCAGTAATGATAACTGGAGATAACATAGTAACAGCTAAAGCAATAGCCAAGGAGCTTGGAATATATAATGAAGGGGTAAAAGCAATTACTGGTGTTGAAATTGATGCAATGAGCGATGAGGAATTATATAATGAGGTAGAAAATATCAGGGTATATGCAAGGGTATCACCAGAAAATAAAGTAAGAATAGTAAAAGCGTGGAAAAAACATGGAAAAATAGTTGCAATGACAGGAGATGGAGTTAATGATGCACCTGCATTAAAAGGTGCAGATATAGGTGTCGGAATGGGAATAACAGGTACAGAAGTATCAAAAAGTGTATCAAGTATGGTCCTAGCTGATGATAATTTTGCAACAATAGTTGTAGCTGTAAAAGAAGGCAGAAGAATATTTAATAATATTCAAAATGTAATTGCATA
>HF991984.1:0-931 GCA_000433135.1 Clostridium sp. CAG:921 | reverse complement strand
AATATTCAAAATGTAATTGCATATTTATTAGCCTCAAATTTAGCAGAAGTACTTATTGTGTTTTTTGCTACACTGTTTGATAAAGTATTGTTACTTCCTACACAGATATTATGGATAAATTTAATAACTGACACATTGCCTGCTATTGCACTTGGATTTGAAAAAGAAGAACGTGGACTTATGAAACAAAAGCCAAAGAGTAGCAAAAAAAGATTGTTTACACCTTTTCTTACATGTAGAATACTAATTCCTGGAATAATAAAGGCAGTTGTTATTTTAAGTATGTATTTTATACTTGAAAAAAATTATGGCGCTAGTATAGCAAGTGGTGCAATATTTATAACATTATCAGTTATAGAAATGCTATTTGCATTTGTATGTAGATCTGATAAAAAATCAATATTTAAAATTGGAGTCTTAGCAAACAAACCAATGATTTTTTGTATACTTGGAGCATTTATATTACAATTGATTATAATATTTGTACCTGTTCTTTCTACTTGGCTTGCAATACCTAAGATGCCAACTACAGTTTATATAGCTATTATGGCTACTACATTAATTACTGTTTCCATTTTTGAAATAATTAAAATTTTACTTGGCAAAATTTTTAAGGAAAAATAAAAGTACAATAATTGTATATATAAGTATTTAAGCTTTAGTTTATGATTTTTATTTAAAGTCATAAATTAGAGCTTTTTTGTATTATAGGAAAAATCGATTTTAGATAAATTAGCAGGCTTAGAAAAGAAGGCATGAAAAAATAGGACATACAGAGTACGTCAAAAAAATTATGTAGAGTTCAAGTTTAAAAACACTTAATAACAATATAAAGGCTCATAAAATACTTGAATAAAATAAAAATATATGTTAATATAAATATCTCATTTAGGTAAGATGAGAATTAATTTGTTGAAAGAACTTTTGAGAA
>HF991983.1:26675-34472 GCA_000433135.1 Clostridium sp. CAG:921 | reverse complement strand
ATAGTAATATATATTTAATTGCATCAGATTATGTTAGTGTAGTTGATTTACCTGCTACTGCAAAAGGTAATAAACCTGCTAATACAGACCATTCTTATCCTAAAGCAGCGCCTTTTGACAAGGTAATGGGTGATTATACAGGAAGTGCTAGTATTGCTGAGGATATGAAATGGTTTAATAAAGATTATTTTGATAAAGGATACTCTAGTACAAATAAAAACATGAAAGCAGTATCATATTTACTTGATAAAGCTATTTGGACTGATAAATTTAAAGGCAATGGTACTGAGTATGTTGTTGGTGGCCCTTCACTTGATATGGTGCTTACTTCATATAACCAATCTACTAATCAAAGTAATGTGTACCAATCTAGAGCTGAAAATTCAATTGGATATAAATTAAGCTATGATGGTGGAACAAATTGGAAAGATTATATGCAAGATAGTTCAAAATGTATCAATTTAGAGCTGAAAATTCAACTGGATATAAATTAAGCTGGGATGGTGGAACAAATTGGGATTTATACATAGCTGATAGTTCTAAATATATAACAAAAGGAGACACTCTATATAGAATTAGTAGTACAAATAATGCTTACGGCTATTGGCTTAGTAGCCCGTCTGCTATTGGCAGTTCAAAATATTTAACGCAAGGAGATAATCTATATAGAATTAATAGTCAAAGTAATGCTTGCGCTTATTGGGTTAGTAGCCCGTCTGCTAATGGCGCTACTTATGTAGTGCTTGTGAGCTACAACGGCATTGTAGGCTGCACTTACTCTAGCACTATAGGCATTGGTTTTCGTCCCGTAGTTTGTCTAAAATCTGGTATCTCTTTAAGGGAAGTTGAATTTGGTAAATTTTACCAAATTTGATATTTTATGTAAATTTTACTATTTTTTATAGTTTTACTTTTTTATATATTTTATAGTGTATATTACTATTTTATCTTGTTGATCTTTTTTGTAGAGTGTATCTTCTTTATGCACTCTACACTTTTTTATCTCTTGAGTTAGTTTTATAAAAAAATTAACTCTCACATTTTTGTTAATTATATAAATATACTTAGCAAAAAAGCAAGTAAAAGAATTTATCTTAAAACTTGCTTTTATTTTTTACACATTATATATACTTATTATATGTCTTATACTAAGCAACAATATATCCCTACTCCAATTCCAAGAAGCAAAGAAAATATAGACACTATCCAAGACACAGCAGCAACAGATACCAACCACTTTTCTTTACAAAAATAAACTCCAACACAAAATACTAAACCTATAATTGAAAAAGTAACAGCCACAATAAGTAAAATTATAAACAGATAAAACATATTTGTTCCTCCTAAATTATTAGTAATTTCCTAGCATACATTACATAATAATTATACACTATTAACTTCGAATTTACAAGTACATATTATTTTTACCTACTTATTTAGTTGCTTCTACTATATCTAGAGTTAGTTTTGTAAAAATATATAAAGTTACATACAGTCTTGTTAATTTTTATTCTATTTTTTATTTTAGTATTTCCTAAAAAACATACTTTAGTACTAAATGTACCAAAGTATGTTTTTTTTATATTAAAGTTCAAATTGTGAATTATATAAAGTAGCATAAGCTCCATTTTTCTTCATAAGTTCTTCATGATTTCCTTGTTCTATAATATTTCCTTCTTTCATAACCAAAATTAAATCAGCATTTTTTATAGTTGATAGCCTATGTGCTATTATAAATGACGTCTTCCCTTTAGTTAATTTATCCATTGCAATTTGAACAAGTTCTTCTGTCCTAGTATCAACATTTGAAGTTGCTTCATCAAGTATTAAAAATGGTGAATCTTCAATCATACCTCTGGCAATTGTAAGTAATTGTCTTTGACCTGCTGATACACTATCATTGTCAGAAATTTTAGAATCATAACCATGTGGTAAAGTTCTAATAAAGTGATCAAGACCAACTTCTTTACATACTTCATGCACCCTATCGTCAGTTACATTTTCTCTATTGTATATTATATTTTCTTTAACAGTTCCATCAAAAAGCCATGTATCTTGCAATACCATAGTAAACAAATTATGAATATTTTCTCGTGATAATTCTTTAGTTGACACTCCATCAATCCTTATATCACCAGACTTTATATCATAAAACTTCATAAGCAAATTTACCATAGTCGTCTTACCAGCACCAGTAGGTCCAACTATTGCTATCTTTTGACCAGGCATAGCAGTTGCTGTAAAGTTCTTTATTGTTGGTTTATCATTATTGTCGTATTGGAATACTACGTTGTCAAATTCAATTTTACCTTTAACATCTTTTCTATCAAGTTTTCTTTTTATATTCTTTTGATCTGACATTTCTTCTTCATCTAAAAATTCAAATACTCTCTCACTAGCTGCAGCTGTTGATTGAAGTGATGTCATAGCTTGTGCAATTTGTGAAAGTGGAGATGTAAATAACCTTACATAAGTTATGAACGCTATAATTACACCAAATGATATCATATTATTCATAGTAAGAAGTGCACCAACTATACAAACTGCTACATACCCAAAGTTACCTATAAATCCCATTATAGGGTGCATTATTCCAGATAAGAATTGACTCTTTCTACTAGACACACTTACTTTTTTATTTAATTCATCAAATTTTTCATCAGAACTCTTTTTACCGTTATATGCTTTTACTACATTTAATCCGGAATATATCTCTTCAATATGTCCATTTAAATTTCCAAGCGCTTCTTGCTTTTGTACAAAGTATTTTTGTGATTTTTTTAATATAAAAAACATACCAAAAAATCCAATCATACTAGCTAAAATTGCTGTAATAGACATTATCCAGTTAGTACAAAACATCATTATGATTGTACCAATAAATAAAGTTGTAGAACTTACTAAGGTTGCAAGCGATTGATTCATTGACTGTGCTATTGTATCTACATCATTAGTCACTCTTGATAATATATCACCAGTTGAGTTTCTATCAAAATATTTAAGTGGCAAATTATTGATTTTTTTTGATATTCTGCTTCTTAGTTTTCTTGCAAATTTATTAGCAACATCTGTCATGCTTATTGACTCAATATACGTAAACATAGCACTCATTAAGTAAATGCAAAGTAAAAATATTGATATTTGTTTTATTTTTTCTATGTCCATATATGGTTCTATTACACTTTTAATATTTTCAGGTAATTCATCTATTTTCGCATAAATTTTAGAAGCATCATTTCCATTTTCAAGTGTAGACATAATTTTCAAGAATTCATATTGATCATTAGCACTTATCACTACACCATCAATTTCAAATTCTTTAAATAAAACTTGTTTTAGGCTATCTGAGATGTCTATATTTTGAAAAATACTAGTATTTTTAGTGTCAGTGTCTAAAGCTGACATTTCTGATACCATATTTAAAGCGTTCATTTTGTCTTCAAATGAAAATTTAACACCATCATATTCACTTTCTGTAAACAATTCTTTTTTTATACTATCAGGAAGTTCTGAAATTCCTTGAAATAAGCTACTTGCATCATTTGGAGATAACTTAATGCTTGAAATAAAAGCATAAAACTCCTTTTTATCTTCTTGTGAAATTTCACCACTTGACATTATATTTGAAACTGTATTCTCAGATAAGTTGACATCTAATATATTTTTAAATATTTCTTTTATTTTGTCATCAGTTAAATTTTTTGATATATTATTTGAAATTATTTCTATATTTTCTTTCTTTACAATTAATCCATCAGAAATAACGTCTGTTAATTTTGATAGCTTATTTGGTGCAAATATAGAAAGAATTGAACCACAAACAGCAAGTATTAATGCTACAAAAATTAATACTCTAAAACTTTTTAACTCACTAAACAATCTTTTTATTGCACTTTTAAAGTCTTTTGCTTTTTCACCAGGAATACCCATTCCACCAGGTCCTCTTCCACGTGACATAGGATCTCTTCTTTTTTGAGAAAACTTTTCTTTTTCATCATTATGCATTTTCTAGTTCCTCCTTTGAAAGTTGAGATAATGCAATTTGTTTATATACTTCACAATTTTTTAAAAGTTCCTTATGTGTACCTTGACCAACACAAATTCCATTATCTAGAACAATTATTTTATCTGCATTCATTATAGTACCGATTCTTTGAGCAACGATCAAATTTGTTGCATTTTTTGTATATTTTTTTAACTCTTTTCTAAGAACTGAATCTGTTTTATAATCAAGAGCTGAAAAACTATCATCAAAAATGTAGATTTCAGGATCTCTAGCTATTGCTCTTGCTACTTGTAGTCTTTGCTTTTGACCACCAGAAAAGTTGGTTCCTCCTTGTGCAACATGAGCATTTACTCCAGCTTCTAGCTTATTAACAAATTCTTTTGCCTGTGCGACTCTAATTGCATCATCAATTTTTTGTTCTGATATTTTTCCTCTACCATTATCGCCATATGAAACATTTGAATTTATAGTACCATTAAACATGACTGCTTTTTGTGGGACATAACCAATTTTATTATTTAAATACTCCAAGTTATAATCTCTTACATCAACACCATCTACCAAAACTTTACCCTCAGTTGCATCATAAAATCTAGGTACTAAATTAATTAAAGTAGACTTACCACTACCAGTAGATCCAATAAATGCCACAGTTTCTCCTTTATTTGCTTTAAAAGAAATATTTTTTAACAAATATTCATCAGCATCTGGATATTTAAATGATACATTTTTAAATTCAACAGTTCCAACTTCATTAGTAGTAAGCTTATTAATTTTTCCATCTTTTATAGTTATATCCGTATCTAATACTTCATTAATACGTTTTGCAGATACCTGTGCCCTTGGAATCATCATAAATATCATAGCAAGCATTAAAAATGACATTATTACTTGCATTGCATATGAACTAAACACTACCATATCTCCAAATAACGATAACTTATCAACCATCATTGCATCTTTTATAATTAAAGCGCCTACAAAATATATAGAAAGAGTTAAGCAATACATAACCAAATACATTACAGGTTCCATTATTGCAAATTTCTTTTGATTAAAAAGTTGCAAATTAGTTAATTTGTTATTTACTTCTTCAAACTTATCTTCTTGATATTTTTCAGCATTAAATGCTCTAACAACACGAATGCCAGTCAAATTTTCACGAGTAACTCCATTTATTCTATCAATTAACTTTTGAACAATTTTAAATCTTGGAAGCACTATTGCAGTAAGCATGCTTACTACTGATAAAAGTACAACTACGGCTACAGCTGTTATTGCACTCCATTGCCAACTTTTGTTTAATATCTTAGTTATTGCAAAAATTGCTGTTATTGGTGCTTTTATTAAAAGTTGCATTCCCATTGAAATCAACATTTCTACTTGAGTTATATCATTTGTAGTTCTAGTAATTAGACTACTTGTTGAAAATTGCTTTACTTCATGCATAGATAAGCTTTCAACCTTGTCAAAAACAAGCTTTCTTAGTTTCATCGAAAAACTTGCAGAAACCCCAGAAGTTAAATATCCTGTAATTATTGCAAGCATCAAACTTCCAAGTGCACATCCTACCATATATGCTCCATTTTTTAAAATTTCTGACATCTGAGAGCCTTCTGTTTGTACTAACTTAGTAATTTCAGACATATAATCTGGTATTTTTAAATCTTGCCAAACTTGTGCAAATATTAAAAATAAACAGATAAAAGTAACAAGCCATTGCTTAGCTGAAAATTTTTTCATTAATTTTAACATATTATCATCCTTTCTAATTCACTTTACATTATTCTAAAGTTATAATATCATAACTTTCAGCATTTTCTTTCATCTTAATAATCACTTTAAAAAAAGTTTCTAAGCTATCCTTATCAATATCTTTTTTTAAAATTTCCTCAACTTTATCAAGTTTAATTTTATTTTTCTTAAAGATCTCTTCAGCTTCTTTATTCAAAATTATTTTTTTACCTCTTGTATCATTTGAATCTACTACCCTTTCAATTAAAGAATTTTTTTCCATAGTTTGTAGAACACCTGATACAGTAGCTCTAGTTAACTTTAAAACATTTTCTAAATCTTTTTGATATATTTCTTCATTTTCATGTGCCATAATATATGCTATAATTTGCATTTGAGTCGGTGTTGGCAAAAACTCTTTATTTACATTATATTTGTTATTATTGCATAAAAATTTCTTAAATATTATCTTTTGCAAAGATTTAATTTGAAATAAAACTTTATATTCTTCCATTACATTGCAAGCCTCCTTACAAGTATTAAATTTTACTACTAACAAATATTTTTGTCAATAGCCTTACAAATATATCACAAATCTTTACAAATATATCACAAAACTTACACAATATAGATTTTATGCAAATTTTTATATAAAATAACCTACTTTCTAAATGAAAATAGCGTAAAAATAAAATGATGTATTATACATCATTTTAAAGCATATTAAAATATTAATTATATTAAAATTTAACCTAAGTATTAACTTTCAAAAATATCATTACAGTCGCATTTAGTATTTTTATTAAATTGTTCATATAAAATAATTCCAGCAGCAACTGATACATTTAAAGACTCTGCGCTTCCTGTCATTTTAATTTTTACAAGTGTATCGCAACTGTTTTCAACCATTTTACTCATTCCGCTTGCTTCATTTCCTAATACAAAAATACACTTACTTGGAAAATCAAAATCAGTTACGTACTTTCTGGCTTCTAAACTTGTTCCAACTATTTTATGAGCGCGCTTTTTTAATTCTTCTACTTTTTCTTCTTGTATATATATAATCTTTTCTCTTAAAATAGATCCCATAGTAGACCTAATAACTTTAGGAGAATATACATCTGCTGTACCATTTATACAAATAATACTTTTTACTCCGAAAGCATCTGCACTTCTAATTATAGTTCCAATATTTCCTAAATCTTGCAACTTATCAAGTAATAACACATTTTTTTCTTCTTTTAAAATTTCATCAATGCTAAACTCTGGAATTTTTAATACAGCTAAAATTCCTTGTGGAGTTTTTGTGTCAGTTATAGTTTCAAATACACTTTTTGAAATATTTAAAAGTTGTAAACTTCTTAGACGTTCTGACGTTTCTAAAATTTGTAATAATTTGCTTCCACCATTTACACTTTTTAGTATTTCATCACAATAAGCGATAAACAAAATGTCTATCGCTTCCCTTTGGTTTATAACTTCATTTACGACTTTAACTCCTTCAATATAAAAAGCTTTATGTTCTTGTCTAAACTTTTTTTCATTTAAACTTTTTATAAATTTTACCTTTTCATTGGATTTACTAGTTATAACTTCCATTTTATCCCTCATTAATTTTGTTTAGAAGAAGTATCTGTGCTTCCTTCTGAGCTACTTGAATCACTTTCATTAGTAGTATTTGATTTATCAGATGTTGAAGAACTTGAAGTACTACTAGTTTCATCATCTGAAGTTACAGCTTTTCCTGTAATAGATTCAACTAATTTATTTAATTTTTCCTCATCTATTGTAACATGTTTTTCATCAGCTAAATTATTAATTTGCTCATCTACATACTCTTCTCTTTCCTTTTCACTTTTTACTCTACCATTTTCAACTTTAGAATTTAATTTTATAACATGATAACCATAAGAAGTCTCAACAATCGTTGGATATACTTCTCCATCTTTTAAAGATTTAACAGCATTTATATATTCTCCTAATGTATAACCATTATCATAACAAGTATATTCACCACCATTACTTGCAGTAGTATCTTCTGAATTTTCCTTAGCAAG
>HF991983.1:11036-26639 GCA_000433135.1 Clostridium sp. CAG:921 | reverse complement strand
AGCAAAATCTTCTCCATTTTTAGCTTTTTGTAAAATTTCCTCAGCTTTTTTCTTCTTTTCTGCTTTTGCAGCATCATCTAAAGCATTACCAGATTCATCAGTAAACTTAAATAAAATGTGTGATGTGTTATATTCATATAAATCAATATCACCTGTTGAATTAGATTTAATATAATTTAATACATCTTCATCATTTGCTTCATCAGCTAATTTTTGAATATAAGCAGTAATTAAATAATCGTTATAATATAACTTTCTCATTCTTGCTATATCAATTCCCTGTGATGTAAATGTTTCAAGTTGATCTTTGTCATTAAATACTTTTTCAATTGCCTCTTTATCTTCATCAGATATTGTAACTTTAGCTTCATTTGCACGTTTTACAAGTATAGCATCAAGTGCAGCCTTATTTGCTATTTGCTTTGGAATATCAGAAGTGCTATATCCATAATATTGTAGCATAGTAGCAAAAGTTTTGTAATATACTTCATAATCTGCATTAGAAACTGTTCCACCATCATATGAAATGCAATATTCCAAATTTGACTTTGCAAAATAAAGACCAAATATACCAAATGCAATAATAATTACAGCAACAACTATGCCAACTATAACCTTTGTATCATTGTTTGCAGATTTCTTCATCTTTTTTTCTATTTTTTTACTTTCTAAGTCTTTTTCTTTTTCTTCCTTCTTTTCTTCCTTTTCTTTCATTTTTTCTTTTTTTGCTTCTTCTTTTTCATTTTTTCCTTCAGTATTATCTACTTTAATATTTTCTTCCTTTTTAGTGTTAGTATCTTCCTTTTTATCATTATTTTTAACTTTATTTAAATTTTTGGCGCTATCTTGTACTTTAGTTTCTGTACCAGTTTTTTCTTTATTTTTCTCTTCAACATCTGAATTTACATTTTCTTGTAAATTTTCTTTTTCTACGACATTTTCAACTTTTTTAGTAACATTATTATTACCATTTTTGTTCTTGTTTTTTTTGTTTTTTCCCATTTTCTTACCCCTTTTCATCCAACATTTTCTGAATTTTTGTTAATTCCAACTGTACACGTATTAGTATATCACTACTTGAAAATTTTGTCAATCTAAATTTTAAATTAGACGGTTCAAATACAAGAAAATCGCCCTTTACAGATATTTTTGTTATTCCAATTTTTCTTGCAGCATTTCTTATTTCTACTATTTTTATAAGGTTATCTGTTTCTTTTGGAATATCACCATATCTGTCAAGTAATTCATCTATTAAATTCATACTATCTTCTTTTGTTTTTATGTCTGATATTTTCTGGTACATTGAAATTTTTTGTATTGGATCACTAATATATGAATCACTAATATATGCAGAAACATTCAGCTCAATTCTAACTTCAGAATTTTCTAATATTTCATCTGTCATATCTGTTTTTTTGCCATGTATACCTCCAAATTCTTTATTTTTTTGTGTATCTATAGCTTTTTCAAGAAGAGATAAATACATTTCATATCCTACTTTTATCATATGACCATGTTGTTCTTTTCCAAACAAATTACCAGCTCCACGAATTTCAAGATCTCTTAGAGCAATTTTAAAGCCACTTCCAAACTCAGTAAAATCTCTTATTGCCTTTAACCTTTTTTCTGATACCTCACTTAATGACTTGTCTTTTTTGTATGTTATGTACGCATATGCTAGCCTATTAGATCTTCCAACTCTTCCTCTTATTTGATAAAGTTGTGCAAGTCCCAATTTATCTGCATTTTCAACAATAAGTGTATTTGCATTTTGAATATCAATGCCTGATTCTAATATAGTAGTACATACAAGAACGTCAGCTTTGTGATTCATAAATTTTATCATTACATCCTCAATTTGCCTTGGTTCCATTCTTCCATGTGCCACTAACACCCTTACATCTGGTACCAAATTTCTAACTTTTGTTGCTATTTCTTCTATATCATTTACTCTATTATTTAAATATATTACTTGTCCATCACGAAGTAACTCTTTTTCAATTGCCTCTTTTACAACATCTAAATTATATTCAAGTACATATGTATGCACAGGTAATCTTTCAAGTGGTGGCTCACTTAAAGTTGACATTTGTCTTATTCCAACCATAGACATATGTAAAGTTCTTGGTATTGGGGTAGCAGTCATAGATAGAACATCAACATTTTTCTTTAATTTTTTTATTTCTTCTTTTGCCTTTACGCCAAATCTGTGTTCCTCATCAATTATAAGAAGGCCTAAATCTTTAAATTCAACATCTTTTGATAAAAGTCTATGCGTTCCAACAACTACATCTATTTTTCCATCTTTTATATCTTTTAATATTTGATCTTGCTGCTTTTTTGTTTTAAACCTACTTAACATTTCAACATTTATTCCAAATTCTTGCATTCTTGACTTAAAAGTATTGTACTGTTGAAGTGAAAGTACAGTTGTAGGAACAAGATAAGCAACTTGTTTTAAAGAGACTGCGGCTTTAAAAGCTGCCCTTATTGCAACCTCAGTTTTTCCGTACCCAACATCACCACATAGAAGTCTATCCATTGTTTTAGAAGATTCCATGTCATCTTTTATTTCAGATACTGCCTGTTTTTGATCAGAAGTAAGTTCATAAGGAAATGAATCTTCAAACTCTTTTTGCCACGGTGTATCCTTTGGAAAACTATATCCTGTACTTTTCTCACGTTCTGCATAAAGTAGTACTAGATCTTTTGCTATTGATTCAACATGTTTTTTTACGTTATTTTTGGTTTTTATCCAGTCTTTTGAATTAAGTGAATTTATTTTTGGTTTTGCCTCATCATCACATACATACTTTTTTACGCTATCAAGATTAGCAATTGGAACGTATAATATTCCTTTATTGTCATATTCAAGTTTAATATAGTCTTTTTTTATTTCATTTACACTTATAGTTTCAATTCCTCTATAAATACCAATACCATGATTTTCATGAACTATATAATCTCCTACTTCTAAATCACTAAAACTGTTTATATTTTGTCCTATTTGTTTTTTTTGCTTATTTATTTTTCCACTCTTGCTAACCCCACTTACTGGCTCTGATATAATAAGTAGGTTTAACATATCACTAGAAAAGCCATTAGATAATAAAGACTTTGATATATATACAGTATCCTTGTTATAATCTTCTGAAAATATATTTTGTATTACTTTAACCTTTACTTTATTATCTATTAAATAATTTTTTACTTGCTCTACTCTAGTATCTGTTGAAAAAATTAACAGTTTTAATTTTTCCTTTGCATTTTTTATATCTTGTAATAAAACATCAATTGAGTTTCTATAAAAATTTGCATCAGTAAAATCGAATTTAAATTCTTTTCTTTTTGTACTTTTCTTTACTTCACCAATATTTTCAAGATAAATATTATTTTTTTTCAAAATTTTTTCCAATACCTCTTCATAGCTATAATACCTATTAGCAAAAGGGATATATAAATAATTTCTTTCTGTTAAAATCTTTAATGTTTCATCATTTTCATATACGACATTTTCAGCTTTTTGTTTATTTCTTTCAGGTTCATCTATAAATATGTTATAGTCTTTTAAATAATCAATTATACAAGATTTTTTTTCTACTAGTAATTCAAAATATTTATCAAATATATTTTCAAGTAAGTTTTCTTTAATTTTTTCTATATCTTTCAATATATTTTCTTTTAATTCATTAGGTATATTATCACCATTAGCAAATTCTTGAAGCCTTGAAATTACCATTTCTTTTTTAGCATCTGAAATCTTGGCTTCACTTAAAAATGAGATTTCAATAGAATTTACTCTATCTAAACTTCTTTGTGTTAGTACATCAAAAGTTCTAATGCTATCTATTTCATTTCCAAAAAGTTCAATTCTATAAGGAACCGTGTCATTTATTGCAAATATATCAATAATGTCACCTCTTATACTAAATTGACCTTTTCCTTCAACCAAAGATGTACTTTCATATCCTAAATTTATCAGTTTTTCAGCAATATCTTTAGTATCTATAATATCATTTAATGAAAGACTTAAATCCATTCCAGCATAAGCACTTGAAGGATACATCTTAGTTAAAATTCCATCTGTTGTTGTTACTACAATGTTCTTATCACCAGACAATATTTTTTCTATAGCATACATCCTAGCATTTTTTATCTCCATACTTTCTACTTCAAAATCATAATATTCTAGTTTTCGTGCAGGTAGGTATATGATTTCTATACCATTTGCAAAAAGCTTTAAATCTTGTATCATTTTATTTGCTGATATAACATTGCTACAAACTATAAATCCATTTTTTGAAGAAGCAGTTGTAAGCGCATAAGCAATAAGTGCTTTTGCGCTATCTGTAAGCCCATTTAAATTTAATTTTTCACATTTTCCATCTAGTAATAATTTACCTATTTGATTTAAACATTCATTTTCATTTATTTTGTCTATTACTTTATTCATACGCATTCCTTCTTAAACTTCATTTTTTAAATTTGATTAATATTTAAGCTACCATTTATAACATCATTCAAATCATTAACAGAAATTACTCTTATGCCTAATTCTTGCGCTTTCTTTAATTTACTTCCAGCATCATCTCCTGCAACTAAAAAATTAGTTTTTTTAGACACAGATGATGAAAATTTTCCAGAATTTTTCTCTATAATTTCAATAATATCTTCTCTTTTATACCCATCAAATGAACCTGTAACACAAAATGTAAAATTTAAAAGTTTATCTGACTTTTTTTCTTTTTTTGTACCTTTTAGATTTACTCCTGCCTTTTCTAATTTTGATATAATTTCACGTGTTTTTTCTTTCTTAAAAAACTCTATAACACTTTCTGACATTATTTCACCAAAATCTGTTAATGAATTTAATTCATCTTTAGTTGCATCAAAAATAGCATAAATATCTTTAAAGTTTTCGCTTAATATCTTAGCTGCCTTTTTTCCTATATGTCTTATTCCAAGACCAAATATTAATTTATCCAACGAATTTTCCTTAGATTTTTCGATTGCATCAATTAAATTTTTAGCTGATTTACTTGCAAATCTTTCTAAATTTAATACATTCTCATACTTTAAATAATATATATCTGAAATATCATGTAAAAGATCAGATTCAATTAAATCCTCAACAACAGATTCGCCCATTCCAGATATATTCATGCAATCTCGTGAAGCAAAATGTAGGATGCTTCTAAAAATAGTTGCAGGACATTCACTATTTGTACATCTAAGCGCTACTATTTCATCTTCTTTTTCCAATTTTTCACCACAAACTGGACATAAAACAGGAGCAATATATTTCATTTCAGAACCATCTCTTTTTTCTTTTAATACTTCTACTACTTCTGGAATTACATCCCCTGCTTTTTGTATTAGTGCAATATCGCCAACTCTGATATCTTTTTGCTCTATATAATCAAAATTATGAAGTGTTGTTTTTGATATAACAGATCCAGCAACCCTAACTGGTTCTAAAATTGCCATAGGTGTTACTTGACCAGTTCTTCCAACCTGAGTTTCAATATTTAAAATTTTTGTATATTTTTTTTCAGGTGGATATTTATATGCAATTGACCATTTTGGAACTTTAACAGTTGTTCCCATTTCTTGTCTATACTTTAAATTATTTACATTTATAACTGCACCATCTATATCATAAGGAAGCAAATCTCTCATATTTCCAATTTCATTTATAGCGCCAATTACTTCGTTTGCCGTTTTACACTTTTTCTTGTATTCTATTGTTTTTATTCCAACACTTTTTAAATATTCTAAATTTTCAAAATCAGTTTCAAAAGATAAATCTGATTTTAATACAGTAAACACAAATATACTCAAGTTTCTAGATTTAACTAATTCTGTATTAAGTTGCCTTAAAGTTCCAGCTGCTGCATTTCTTGGATTTGCAAGTAAGTTTTTACCTTCTTTTTCAAGTCTTTCATTAATTTTTTCAAACTCAACTCTTGGTAAATATACCTCACCTCTTACTTCAATTGTATCATTTGACAACAATTTTTGTGGTACATCTTTTATCATTTTTATATTTTCGGTAACATCTTCTCCTACAAATCCATCTCCTCTTGTTGAAGCCCTAACAAGAACACCATCAACATATTCCAAAGATGCAGAAAGTCCGTCAATTTTAGTTTCAACTACAAATTCTGTATCATCTCCAAATTCTTTTTTTACCTTGTCTACAAATTCTTCAACTTCTGAAAATGAGAAAACATCTTGTAAACTTTGCATTTGCACATCATGAACAACTTTTTTAAAAGTACTTTTTACTTTTCCACCAATTTTTTGTGTTGGTGAATTTTTAGTGATAAACTCAGGATACTTTTCCTCTAATTCCCTTAGCCTTAAGCTTAAACTATCATAAGCATAATCACTAATAGTAGGCTTATCTTCTTCATAGTACATTTTATTATAATATTCTATTTGCTTTCTTAATTTTCTTATCTCTTCTTCTGCACTTTTTTTATCAATTGCATCAACAACATTTTCTAAATCAACACTTTTTAAATTTCCATCATCATTTATATCTTCAAATAAGTTAATTTGACCTTCCATATTTTCTTCATAGTCACTTAAATTAATCATATTACCTCACCTATAAAAACTAAATTACACGCTACAACTTCACTAATATAAAAAACCCCTATATTAAATAATATAGAGATTTTCAATCTAAATAAACTTTCAAAACAACATATATTATTTTTACCTATTTTACTGTAATCCTTCAATAGAAAAATCATATGCATTTATTATATCTGCTGTTGTACTAGCATCAATCCTTGTAGTTTCACCTGCTTTTACATCGCCAATTATCCCCTCAAGATCAGTATATGTTGAGCCATCTTTATTTACAAATTTTATTACAATTCCCTGTGCTTTAAAATCATTACCAGAAATATTTTCTACAGTAGCAGTAAAACTAGAAATACCACCTTCTGCCTTTAAAACCACATTTGTTATTTTCATTCCACTAAACGTTTTATCTTCTTTTAATTTTTCAGAAATATTTTCTTTTACACCATTATTTACAGTTGCATTTTCTTTATTATTTAAATCTATAGTACCAGCTGAACCATCAACAATTGTGCCATCACCACTGTCACCTTGTGAATTATCTACTTTACCATCATCACCTGGTTTAGAATCATCTTTTGTATTTAAAACAATTGCGCCAATTACAAAGCACAAAATTATAACAATCATGATAATTATTAAAAATAATTTATTTCTTGATGTAACTTTTTTTCCATTTTTATTTGATACACTACTTTTTTTACTTTCCATATATTTTCCTCCTTATATATTAATACTCAACCATTTATAGAAACAACATAAGATTTTGAAACATAATACTCGTTGATATCCTTTGCTATTACTTTTATATAATAACTAGCACCAGCTTTTAAATTTTGTATTGTTATTTTATATGAATTTGAACTATAAACTTTCCAAGTTTGTTCTCCTTTTAGTTTAAAAGCATATATATATCTAAACTTTTCATTAAAACTATCATTTACCAAAACATTGAAGTCTATACTACTTGCACTGCTTTTTACATTAGTTATACAAATTTTATCCTGATTTTTTTTGCTTTCTAATGATATAATATTTTGAAAGCTTTCGATATATGAGATAATCCTTTTATTATTTTCTAAATAGACTATTCCATTTTTTGTTGCAACACATTTTTCATACCATTTGTTTGAAATTACGCCATACAAATCTGCATCATTAATTTTTTTGTAATCTCCATCGGTACTATATAATGCTTTTTGATAAGCAATATCATATTCATCTGACATATTTTGTAAATCAATTTTTATTGTAGCCTCATAAGTACTATTAACAGCTCTTTGCCTCATTAAAGTACTAACTACGGCAGATATTACCATAACAACAACGATTACTAAAATAGTAAGAGTAATTATACTAATTCCTCTATCTTTTTTTATATGTACTTTGTTCATATATCTGGAGCCATCCTTTCATACTCCTTTTGTCGCTTACACAAATATTATATATTTTAATTTAACTTTTTTCAAGGCTATTTAGGTAATTTATAAATATTTTTGAAAAAAACTAGGAAATTTTTAATTAAAATCTCCTAGTTTTTTTATTATTTTGTTTGTAACGAATGCTTAGCCATTTTTATAGCATCACATTTAAGACGAGCTATTGCAAATTGTCCATTTTCATTGCAAAAAAAAGCTGTTTTCGTTCCACTTTCCTTTTGCAATTCTTTATTTTGTAACCCTAACCAGTTTTTTGGAAAAGGTTTTCTAAAATTACTATTTTGTGATCCAATTGGTACGCAGTGACATTCAAACCCAATTCTTTCAGACGGAAGTACAACATACTTTATATTCTTAGATTTATCATTTTGAGAATTAAAAATTCCATCCTTCCAAGGCATATATTCTTCAAGTACCATTATATTTCCATTTGTATTGTTTATTTTTTTTTCTATTTCATGTCTTGCTACCAATTTTGAATTTACCCTTTTTAACCTTCTAAGAAAAATTCCCTTAGCAAAACTTACAGCTTTTAAAAAAGCTTCATCAATTGAACAATCCTCATCATCCCAACTTGGATTAAATTCTGATATTAGATCTGATAAACTAACACTTCGTACAGGATAATCTCCATCTTGCATTTCTCCATTATCCACAGCATCTATTCCTTGAAGCATATATTTATCCATTATATAAAACATTACTTCTGGATAATTCAATTCTTCTAATATTTTCTTGCCATACTCTTGCCAAATCAAGCCAGCAGATGCGTACGCTACTCCATTATCTCTCCTTTTAAGATTTTTTCCATGATGATCAAATTTTCCTTTTCCTACATCATATATTACAATGTTTTTGCTATCTATATTTTCAGGAACTTCATATGTCCGGTAAACATAAATATCTTTTAAAGCTAGTTCTAAAATTACAGTTGCCATTATATCATCGGCGTGAAATACCCCATTATGCGTTATGACATTTGCCTTTGTGACATCAGTTACTACTTTTACCATATAGCTCCTCCTTATAATAATTATTATTAAATACTTTCATTAATACATATATATTATAGTTCAGCTTGTACTTTATGTCAAGTATGTGTGTTGCTTTTCTGTCAATTATTTAATTTATTTATTTTTACTTATTCTTCATTTACACTAAATTTTGTAATTTTTACCTTCTTTAATTTCCTTTAATTTTGTACTTGATTTTAAGCAAATTATAGGTCTAAATCCAGTTCCATTTCCATTAACAACAACTATAGTAATTACTAAAGTTATCAAACTAATACCGTAATTATGAGTTAGTTTTATAAAAAAATTATTTTTGTTATAATTCATATTAATTTCATTTATTCCTTTCACATTTATATAACTTATTCCATTTTTTCAAATTATACTAAAAACAGTTTATAATATAGCAAAAAAATTATCAATGTAAATTTTTTACATTAATATCTTATTCATTATATATTTTAAAATTTTATTTAATGCATTCATAAATTTAAAATGAATATATTTTTTAAAAATTTTTTCCCATAGACTATTTCCATTTATGTTTTCTTTTTTGTTTATCTAACTTAATAATAATTTCTTTTATTGTGTCTATATCTTGTTCATATTTTTGATTGTAGTTTAAATATTCTTCTCTTAATGGAAATTTTTGAATTTTATATATTTTTCATATAAATTTACATAATTTTTTTATTTTTTGCTTGACAATTTACATAAAAAGTAATAAAATAGCAACTATCATATTAATTAAAGGAGGGTTGTGCAATGTTACAACATCTAGGATCTGTATTTTTTACAGTAGCATCTATTGACAGAAAAAACAAAGAGGAGGTTCCAACAGTCTACTTAAACATTTTCGCTCGAGAAGACCATCCAAAACTTATCGGACAGATGAGATTTAATAAAGATGAATCTTATTCTTCTGCTGAGGATTTAATCAGAATGGCATTTGACGTTGTTAATCCAGAGTCATTGGATCCAATTAGAAGCCGTCTTCTTGAAGACATCATTGTTGGAGGCTTCACCTGGTGCACAATGGATAATCATCATCTGTTTTCAAAGAAAATGAAGCCTTATATGGTTATTCATAATTACAATGAAGATAGTGATTTTATGAAATTGATTAACGCACAGTCAGTTGCTATTTTGCAACAGCTAAAGTGTGAATCATCAAATGTTGATGCGAATATGTACGTATATTCGGCGGATTGTACAAATCCGTACCTTTCGATGAAATTAAAAGAAGGTAATAAATTTTAATTAACAATCTTTTGAAAAAGTGTCCAAGGCTAATGCCTTGGCACTTTTTTGCTTTCTTGGCTATTGTATTTTATATCAAATTATTGTATAATACTTTAAATATAAAGGAGATTAATTATGTTACAAACAATTATGGGAAAAGCAAGGAGAGCCATCGATGATTATGCAATGATCGATGACGGAGATAAAATAGCAATTGGCTTATCTGGAGGTAAAGATAGTCTTACATTACTACATTCACTTTACTACCTAAAAAAGTACTATCCTAAGAAATTTGATATAATGGCAATTACTATACACCCTGGGAGTGAAACTTTTGATACAACAAAGTTAGAAGAACTTTGTAAAAAATTAGATATTGAATATATTGTATATCACTCAGACATCTCAAAAGTAGTATTTGATATTAGAAAAGAAAAAAATCCTTGTTCTTTATGTGCAAATATGAGAAGAGGAATGTTAAATAGTATTGCAATAGAACATGGCTGTACTAAGATAGCTCTTGCACATCATAGCGATGATGTAATAGAAACTTTTCTTATGAGTATTTTTTTAAATGGAAAAATTCATACATTTTCACCTATTACATACCTTAGTAGATCAGATATAAAAGTTATACGACCTTTTATTTACGTAAGTGAAAAAGAAATAAGACATGTGGCAAAAGCCTTAGAATATCCTGTTATTGGAAAATGTTGTCCAAGAGATGGCTATACTAAAAGAGAATATATAAAAAATTTAATTAGAACTATTTCACTTGATATTCCAAAGGTAAGAACAAATATAATGGGTGCAATAATGCGCTCTGATATACCTGGATGGAAAAAATAATAAGTTAAATTTGTTACCTCATTAATATATCATATTTAAAATATGAAAAAAATATAGTGAATCAATAATAACTTTGATTCACTATATTTTTTAATTAAATACCCGTTTCTACTACATCATACGTACCATCATCTTTTAATTTTAATGCAATATTTTGCTTTAAACACACTACTGGTCTAAATCCAAAATCAGTGTAATACCATGTATATGGAGCAACTATACCAGCAATAGTAACACCATAAATTGATTCAAATGTAGCTGTTTGCGGGCTACAAGTCCAATAAGCATTAGTACTATGAGTAATTACATATAGGCTTCCTTTTAAATATTTACTACTATCAGAAATACCATCAATAAACGTGTTAGCACCATCACAACTTATTTTATAGCCTATTATAGCAAAGTTTCCTGTTACCACTTCAAAAGCTTTTGCTTGATATAACGTACTATAGTTACTTTGTTTATACGAATTAAGTAACATTTCTATTTATCATTATTATCGTCTGCCTCTCTTCCATTTCTTTTTCTTGGCATAGAGTCATCTTTTTTTGCATCTTTTACATTATTTTCATTTTTAAAAACTTTAAACAATTCTTCCTTCTTTTCCTTTTCTTTTTCAAGACCACTTATATCAACATTATACTTACTGCGAACAACTTCTTTTTTCTTAAACAAGTTAATATCATGCAATTTACAATATAAGTAAAGAATCTCTATAAATTCAACTACAATTAATATATACATTATAACTATAAGTGCATTGGCTTTTATTGAATACCAGATGCTTTTAAAAAAAGTTACAACTCCTCCACTTTTATTTGATATATTTACATTTGTATCTTGATCTTCAGCATTTTTCATGCTGTCTTCGTCTTTTATTATCGCAGCTTCTTTTAGTACTTTAATTTTATAATCCTTTGATGTAGTACCATCTTTTGATGTCACCTTAACTACAATCTCATTTTCACCTTCAATTAGCTCATCATTTCCGCTAATTTCAACTTTTGCTTCTTCTATTTCTGGAAAAGCAAGTATTTTTAAGCTACTTATATCAGAACCTACAATTCCACAATCATATTCAAAAATCTCTTTTGAAAATTCAGGTGATATTTTAGCATTTTCAATAATTAAACTTTCAAGATATGAATTAGCATCATCTAAATTAGCTGACTTTGTAACAATTATTGAATACGTTCTTTTAGCACCATTTTGAGCAGTTACAGTAATATATACATTGTTATCGCCAACTTTCAAATCAGTATTTCCAGAAATATATACCTTTGAATTAGAATCTTCTGCAACAGCAGTAACATTTATTTTACTAATATTATTTCCAACATTTAACGTATAATTTGTCTTTGTCCTACTAAAATTTGGCGAAAGCCCTTCAACATTTACCTGTAATTTACTAAGGTAATTATTTGAACTTTTTGTAGTAGTACCATTATTAGCACTGCTACCTCCATTATTACTTGCATTATTATTATTTGAGTTTCCATTATTGCTTATATTAGGTGTTGGAGCTGGCGTAGGAACAACTATAGATATTGATTTACTTGCACTTGGCAAGCTTCCATCTGCATTTAAAAATAAATTTCCTGAACTATCTGATGCGCCTTTTTGAGCCACAGCACTTATAGTAGTAGTACCACTACTTCCAACAGTTACAGGAATAGTCACAGTACTATTTTCAATCCAAATACTTTTATTGCCTGAACCATTGCTAACAGTTACATCTACTCTTCCAGTAAAACTGCCTCCAATAGAAACATTAACTGTACTACTAGGCGAAGTACTAGACTCGCCTGAGATATTAATAGTTGCAGCATATACATTTTTTAAAAATGACATACATGCTACAAATAAACAAATAAAAATAAATTTATTTATTCTTTTTTTCATTTTCAATCCTCTCCATTATTGCGAAATTTCTCCACTTTGCATAATATAATTTTTAATTTTTACATAATCTGTTGCATATATATTTCCATCATGATCAGCGTCAGCTGCTTCTATACATGCCCCACTTAGACTTTCAACTTCCATTATATGATTTTTAATTTTTACATAATCTGTTGCATATATATTTCCATCACCATTCACATCACCATAAATTATAATTGTAAAAAGTTGTAATTCTTCTTTTGAGTCATTAGCCTTTAAACTTATTGTTGTACCTGTACCAATCAATTCATCTTCGGATATTTCTTTACCAGAAATATCTTTCACACTTACAAAGAATTTTTCAGAATTATATTTAATTTTAGTCATAAAATCTTTAACGCTAGTTCCAGGTTCTATTTTAGTTATATATGATTTTTCTTCATTTAGTTTTAAAGTATTATCAAAGCTAATATAATCTGAATCATCAACATCAACAACTCTAACCTTAGCAGTTACTTGTAAATCTTTATTAGTTAGCTTAAATGTTACCTCTGTCTCGCCTACATCAACACCTACTAAAGACTTTCCATCTACTTTTACAATTTTTTCATTTGATGAAGTTACAATATATTCTTTATCTTGAGCATACTCTGGCTTTATAATTGGGTTAATATCAAGTTTTTTTCCTTTTATCACCGTATATTTGCTTTTTTCAAGTTCTATACTCTTAGCATCTACAGCACTTACATTAATCTTGCAACTTGCACTTACCTGAAAATTTTTCAATTTTGCTGTAACATTAGCACTTCCAACGCCTTTTGCTATTATCTTTCCGTCTTCTACCGTAACTACATCTATATTATCAGAACTCCATAGAGTTTCTTTCACACTAGCATTTTCAGGAAATATCGTGGCACTCAAGACTTGTGTTTGACCAACATGTAAGTTAAGGCTTTCTACGTTTAAAGATATTTTTTCTGGTTTTGTATAGCTTTCAAGCTCAATTATTCCATCCCTAAACACATATCCTTCTACCCCATTTGCAAGTCTTACTCTATCCCATTGAGTATTTGTACTTTTGGCTATTCTTATCATCTCTGTTTTATCTGCTAAAATCTTTATTTTACCATATTCAGTACCAGGACCATTTCTTAAATTAAGTCCTGTTGGTGAATCCACTCTTACTTTGGTATAATCATCAACAAATATAGCTTCCTCAGTCGTACTTGGATATGGAGATGCAGCATCTGGCATATTTTCGTAAACTGGTATCCTAAATTCATAAGTTGCATTTAACAAGTCAGCCTTTTGATAAGCCTTCTTAGTCATAATAGATTCACTTGTTGGTGCAATTATATTTTGCATATATTGATAAGCATAAAGAGCAACAGCAGCACCCTCATTATTAACATCCCATTTTTGAAAATATGTTGTATTTTGCCCCCATTTAATCCATTTATTTTGCAACGCTTCAACTCCACCATCAATAGATGCTTCAGGAGTTGTCCAAGATTTTTGCCTTGCATACTGTAACCCGTTAATAACAGCTCCACTTCCATTTGAATTAGCACTTGCACCTATATTAAAAAAATTATACAATCCTTCATAACCACTAACAGAGCCATTTATTGAGCCATTATTAATTATATCACAAGCTGTTTCTTGCCTTATTCTTGATGCAATATGAGTTGCACTAACATTATATTTTACTGCATTTTCTAAAATTATTTGTGAATAAGTTTTATCCATAGTTACCATATTTCCAGCATTTTTATACTCACTTCTTTGATACATTGATGTTCCATATAAAACTTTTTCAATAGCCTCTTTAGTGTGTGCACTTTGACTATAATTTAATGTTTCAAACTGGAATATTTCATCCTCAGTTAAATGATTTCTAGGATCAATCATATACTTTACAGCCTCTTTAGAAGCTGTAACAAAATAACCATCCATGTAATAATTTTTCCCATCTTTTTTCCATTCTGGTCCATATGAATCCGGCACCAAACTTATACTATCACTTGTTTCATATGACTCATGAGTTATAACCTCATTCCAATCAAGTCCAGTATATACTGCTTTAAATATCCAATTAGGATGTAGCTTCTTTAATTCATTTATATACTGCATATAACTACTTGGAAATTCGTCTTTTATATATGATATTGGAAAATTAGCCTTATCATATCTTTTAGCAACTGTTTTATTGAAGGCTACAAGCATAACCATAACAAAAATCAGCCCTAAAACAAATTTATAATTTACTTTTAATTTATATATCATTTCTACCCCTTATATATCTAATTAATTTTACTTTTATTCTAAATTCTTTTTCTTCTTAACATCTGGCATATACCCCATAAACTTAAGTACCTTCCAAAGTGCTGCACATCCAATAGCTATTATAAATATACCTAAAAGATTAGCAAGCATCCAAAAAACACTTTTTGTACTAAAATCGCCTGGTGACTTTGGATTATAATATATTGCAACCTTATCTCCTTTTTGCATATGTGCCGAAGATGTAGGTAATTTTCCAACGTAATCTTTACCATTTACTGTATATTCTATAAAAACTT
>HF991983.1:0-10997 GCA_000433135.1 Clostridium sp. CAG:921 | reverse complement strand
CACTTCATCACATTCATCTTCTGCATCTGAAGTTTTAATATATGTTTCTTCAACAAAGCTTACAGTTGCTACAGTTTCAATTCCATTTATTGCAAACCAAACTTGCCTTAATAAGTTACTTAAGCAAATATATCCTACAAATATAAAAAACAAAATGAAAATTATAGCGATTATAACCATAGAAATACTAGGATTATTTTTCTTCATATAATCAACTCCAAAACTTACATATAAATTATACCCTAATTTTTAAATTTCTTCAATAGCTATGATTGTTTTTTAATTAAAATTCAACTACCACATTTTAGAGCTTTAAAACATATACTATATTATATAATAATTAAATATCTCTATTTTTTCGTAGTTTAAAAGTACATTGACATTTTGTACAGTTTATACTATAATTTTTTTATCAAAATAATTGTTTTGGAGGTGAGTTATTTTAATAATGATTTTGTAATAAAATGAATAAAATATCAAAAAATATAAATGTAATTTAGGAGGTTATTGTTATGTGTGGAATAGTTGGATACACTGGTAAAAAATGCGCTAAAGATGTAGTTATATCAGCATTGAAAAATCTAGAATATAGAGGATATGATTCATCAGGAATAGCTATTTTTGAAAATGATAAATTTAATACGTATAAATCTGTTGGTAGAATAAAAAATCTAGAATCACTACTTGAAAAAAAGGATTTTAGCAATTCAAATATTGCAATTGGTCATACAAGATGGGCAACACACGGTATTCCAAATACTGAAAATGCTCATCCACATAGACATGGAAAAATCAGTCTTGTTCATAATGGAATAATTGAAAATTATCTACAATTAAAAAATATGTTAATAGAAAAAGGCTTTTCTTTTTACTCACAAACCGATACCGAAGTTGCTACATGTCTTATAGATTACTTATATCAAATAGAACTAGAAAAAAATAGTCAAAATTATTCTAAGGAAAAACTTAGACTTAATGCAATTTCAAAAGCTTGTAACCAAATCAAAGGATCTTATGCTTTTGGCATAGTTTTTGATGATGACAGTAAATCAATTTATGCAGCTAAAAAAGATAGCCCACTTCTTATAGGAATTTCAGATACAGAAAACTTTATTGCATCTGATATTTCAGCATTTCTAGAATATACAAATAAATATATTTTATTAAAAGACATGCAGTACGCGATCGTTTCAAAGGATAAAGTGCAAATATTTAATAATGATCTAAATGCCATAGATTATGAAGAAAAAATTGCTAATTGTTCTATTTCAAATTATCAAAAAAACGGATATGAACATTTTATGTTAAAAGAAATGCATGAGCAACCTCAAGCAATATATAACATTTTTAATTCTTTTTTTGAAAACAAAAACAGTACTTATGAGTCAATTAACCTATTTTCGTATTCAAAAATAGACATTGTTGCATGTGGTAGTGCAATGCATGCTGGACTAGTAGGCAAATACTTATTTGAAAGCTATTTAAATATTCCTACTAATGTTGAAATTGCGTCTGAATATAGGTATAAAAAATTATTACCTAAAAAAGATACCTTAGTTATAATAATATCACAATCTGGTGAGACTGCCGATTCACTTGCTGCTTTAAAACTTGCAAAGAGTTGTGGTGCAACAACACTTGCAATTTGCAATGTTGCCTTTTCTACAATTTCTAGAGAAGCTAACATTACTCTAAATACATCAGCTGGTCCAGAAATTGCAGTTGCTACTACAAAAGGATACACAACACAAATAGCTATGCTTACAACATTAGTTTTAAATGAACTAAGAAGAAAAGATGAACTTGATTCTTTAGACTTAAAACTATTACATTCAAACTTAAAAGACATTTCCAAAATATTTGACGAAGTATTTAATAGAAAAAATGAGTTCTTAGAAATTGCTAACAAATTAAAAGACAAAAATGATCTATTCTTTATCGGTAGAGGTTTAGATTACTACTTATGTATGGAAGGTTCACTAAAATTAAAAGAAATATCTTACATGCATTCTGAAGCTTATAGTGCTGGTGAACTAAAGCATGGTACAATTTCACTTATAACTGAGGATATGCCCGTTATTGCTATTGCAACAGATGAAGATCTTATTTTAAAAACAATTAGCAATGTTCAAGAAGTAAAATCAAGAGGTGCATATACCATCTTCATAACCACAGAAGAACTTGCTAAAAAGTATGATTTAAAATTTAATGACATAACATTGATATTAAAAACATTACATCCACTACTAAAATCAAATTTAATAGCCCTATCACTACAATTAATAGCCTATGAAACAGCGAAAATAAAAGGTTGTAACATAGACAAACCAAAAAACTTAGCAAAATCTGTAACAGTAGAATAAATAAAAAGAGCAAGATTTTTTATATCTTGTTCTTTTATTTTTCTCCCCTTCCCCCTGAGTTAGTTTTGTAAAAAACTTCTAAAGCCTAAAAATCAATAAAAATATAGCCAAATTTTAAAATTTATATTTTTATTTTTCAATAGACTTAATTACATAATTTTCTCCTTCTTTTTTCAAAACATAAGTACAAATTTTTAATTTACTTACATCTATTTTATCTGAAGTCAAATATTCTTGTAATATTTCACCTTGATTAGAACTAGCAATAAAATCTTCATCCTCAATTTCTAAGACTAAATTACTTCTATTTCTATTAGAATATACACTTATGCTACTTTTTCCAACTGGCTCCACACTACTTTGACTAACATCTTCAGTCTCTTCATTTTTTTCTGAGATTTCATCAGATACTGAATTAAATACTGCAGTAAGGTAAACCCTAGCACAACTTACCTCAACTCTGTCCGAATACTCCTTTATTTGATAAGGGATATCAAAACTATATTCAGCATTTACGCCTCCAAATCCAATTGGTATATTTTGATAAACATTATCTTCTGATTTATATACATTTCCTGTCAAGATATCTTGATTTTTTAAATTAGTTGAATCTCCAAAAATACTTTTTGCGACCTCTTCTAAGGAACTACTTGATATACAATCTGTTTGATACTTTTCATTATATTCAAGCTTGTCCAAATACTTTTCACTAGATGTAGCGTACAAATACGAATACATAAGTTTTGCTTTGTCACTTAAACCATTTGCGTCAATTTCATCATATAAAGAATCAGAGAAAAAATTCACTTCTGAAAAATTAAAATTTTTAAGTACATTTACTCCAACCTTACTATTCAAACTTACGTTTTCGGCTTTTTCAATAACTTCATCTTTCACATCGCTATTATTCTTAGTTGTTTCTTTCTCTGTTGCCTTTTTTTCAACATTTGTAGCAACATCGTTAATTGGTTGATTATCTTTTTTTATACCATTAAATATAAGACAAAAACAACCAATTGCTATAATACAAATTATTACAATAAAACCAATAATCACCTTATTTTTCATAAAATTCCTCCTAAATTCCATTTGTCATAGTGTCTGCAAAGACTTGTCCAAATAAGTTAAAGTTTTCAACATCTTTTAAATCAAATGAAAAAATTTTTTGTATTGGAGATATAACTACATATCTTATTGCAATAACTGTAGATTCATATAATTCAATATATCTCCTTCTATCACCATTTTTTATACAATCACCACAAATAAATGTATTATTTACATAGTCATAATATATACTTTTATTTTTTATTTTCTCATTTAAATTTTCAAAGCACGTACTACACTTATCAATTCTAGGTGCAAATCCAAGAAGTGAAAATAACTTTATTTTAAAAGAAGCAACCACCAATTTAGAATTTTTATCAAAGTTTTCGAGTGCATAAATTGTATTTAAAAATAACTTCAAAATATTAGAAGTATCCTCATTTTCATCTACAACAATCTGCAAAATTCTAGTAAGTTCAAAGCCTATTTGTAATTTATCAAAATCTATTCTAAAGTTATAAAATAAATTAATAACTGAGGCTGAATTAATATGATAAAAGGTTTTGCTTTTATAAAGTACAAACTCACTATAAACTAAATATTGACAATTAGCCAGAATTGGACTATTAGTTTTCTTAGCGCCTTTTGCTAAACATGAAATTTTTCCAAGTTTATCAGTTAGTATTGTTACTATCTTATCATTATCTTTATATGCAACTTCTTTTATAATGATCCCCTTAACTTTGAGTAAATCCATTAAAATTATCACCTACATTCTTTTCTTCACACTTGAATTCATTCTTTAATTCACATATCCTTTTATACTCTAAAAATAAATTTATATCTCCTGTCTTTTCAAAATTATCCCATGCAATTTTTTCAAACATAATTATCACCTACTAATATTTTATGCTTATATCAGGAAGATATACAATTTTACTTAAAAATGACAAAATGATATATTTTTTTACTCTTAATTACTAATTTTATTTCTAATATCCTTCAAATAGCCTTCACTATCTTGCCAATCAGGTCTAACTTTAACAAAAAGTTGTAGATTTACCTTATCTTCAAGCATATTTTCTATGTCTTTTCTTGCTTCTGTACCAATTTTTTTAATCATGCTTCCACTTTTTCCAATTATTATACCTTTATGAGAATTTTTTGTACAAATAATATTGACATCAATGTCATATACAGACTGCTTTAAATAATTTTTTCTTTTTTTGAATTTTTCAACTTCAACTTTTATGCCATGTGGCACTTCCTCGTCTAAATTGTTTAATGCTTTTTCCCTTATTATTTCTTCAACAATATCCCTCTCGGTTAAGTCTGTAATATCATCTTCACTATACACCATTTCACCCTCAGGCAAGTATTTAACTATATTTTCTTTCAAAATATCAAGCCCGTCTTCTTTAAATACAGAAATAGGTATAATTTCTTCAAATTTTCCACCCATACTTTTAAAAAAGCTATCATACTCAGTTATTATCTTTAAAATTTTTTCTTTTTCTACCTTATCAATTTTATTTATTACCAGTAAAGTAGTAGATTTAAGATTAGAAATCTCCTTCATTATGTTCTCACTTGCCATATCTATTTTTGGTCTAGTCGCATCTACCAAATATATAACAACATCAACAGATTTTATTGCATTTTCTACTCCTTCTATCATATATTTACCAAGTTTACTCTTAGGTGTATGTACACCAGGCGTATCCGTAAATATTATCTGTGCCACACCATCAGTTATTATACCTTTTATATTAAATCTTGTAGTCTGTGGCTTAGGTGTCGTAATAGCCACCTTATATCCAACAAATTTATTAACCAAAGTAGACTTACCAGCATTTGGCTTTCCCACAACTGTTACATAACCACACTTAAACATTATAACCTCCTCAAACTCACAACACCATTATACCAAAAAAAAATACAAATTACAATCCACCCCAAGAGTTAGTTTTATAAAAAGTATTATTACAAATTTTTTTATAGTAATATTTATAAAATTTTATAAAACTAACTCAAAAAAGCCCTACTTTTATAGTAGGACCTCTTTTACAAAATATTTTTTATAATCTTTTCAACATCAGCCTTATCGTCAGATATTATTAGGTATACGTAAACTCCCTTATTTGAAATTTCACTATCTTTAACCAAATTATATTGATCTTCCATATAATCTTCCCATTTTTCCTTACAACTTGTAACATAATCTTTCAAATTATTTGTGACAATATTAGTATATTTCTTATCATTTAGTTCTAAAACGATGTACATACTAGAAGAAATATCCAAAATTGGAATTTTACCTACTACGCCTTTAATATAGCTTTTATCAATTCCAAATTTTTCCAAATCATCTACCGTAATTTCTCTCATTGTAGATTTATTAAGTGACGGAATATCAAGCATAGCTGCATTAATTTTTTTTAGCTTATCAACATCCTCATTAGATTTTAAACAACTTAAAACAACTATAATAAGTACTAAGAATAGTAATAAGCCGAAAATTATATAAAAAATCTTTGATTTACTCATTATATGAAATCCCTCTCTATTTATTTAAAATTTCAAGCAATAACTTATTCACCATACCAGGATTTGCTTTTCCTTTTGATTGCTTCATTACTTGACCAACCAAAAATCCTAAAGCCCTGTCTTTACCAGCTTTATAATCAATAATTGATTGAGGATTGTTATTTACTACATCTTCTACAATTTTTTTAATTTCACCTTCATCTGAGATTTGTACAAGTCCTTTTTCTTTAACAATAATTTCAGGATCTTTTCCTGTATTAAACATTTCTTCAAAAACCGTCTTTGCAATCTTTGAACTAATTGTTCCTTTATCAATTAAATTTATTAATTTGGCTAATTCTTTTGGTCCAACTTTCGATTCATTTATTGTAATCTCAGATTCATTTAACATTCTAGCAAAATCTCCCATAATCCAGTTTGATGCAGCTTTTGGGTTATTACATTTTTCTACAACTTTTTCAAAATATGTAGCTGTTTCTATTGAAAGAGTTAATATACTAGCATCATATTCTGGTAAACCATATTCTGATATATATCTTTCTTTTTTTATGTGTGGCATTTCAGGTAAATTATCTTTCAAATTTTGAATATACTCCTCACTCATACAAATAGGTGCCAAATCAGGTTCTGGGAAATATCTATAATCCTGTGCGTCCTCTTTTGTACGCATAGCATATCCGATACCTTTTGCATCATCAAAACGTCTCGTCTCTTGATAAATCTTTCCGCCTTGTTCTAACACTTCTATTTGTCTTTTTGTTTCAAATTCTATTGAATTTTGTATAGCTTTAAAAGAATTTAAATTTTTAGTCTCAGTTCTTGTACCAAATTCTTTTTGACCAATTGGCCTTACGGATAAATTTACATCACATCTTAGTGATCCTTCTTGCATCTTACAATCACATATATTTAAATATTCCAGTATTGATTTCAAAGTCTGCATATATGCTACTGCCTCTTCTGCACTTCTTATATCTGGTTCTGATACAATTTCTATTAAAGGAACGGCACACCTGTTCATATCAACTAGTGTATCTCCTGTATATGCATCATGTATCAGTTTACCTGCATCTTCTTCTATATGAATTCTGGTTATACCAATTCTTTTTTTAGCATCATTTACATTTATATCTACATATCCATGTTCACAAAGTGGTAAATCATATTGAGAAGTTTGATAAGCCTTAGGTAAGTCTGGATAAAAATAATTCTTTCTGTCTTGCTTTGAAAATCTCGCAATCTCACAATTTGTTGCAAGTCCCATCTTTATAGCATATTCAACTACTTTTTCATTTAGAACTGGTAAAGTCCCGGGCATACCAGTACATATAGGACAACAGTGAGTATTAGGATCAGCTCCAAATTTTGTTGAACAATTACAATATATTTTTGTATTTGTAGAAAGCTCAGCATGTACTTCAAGACCAATTACTACTTCATAATCTTTCACTTTAATTTACCTCCTCAAATAATCTATCAGCAGAATTTTTTACAAAATTTACTACTTCACTCTTATTAATTAACGTTTTCTCGCTATTACCACTAACAGCTACTTCCACATTTCCATTTTCTAAACTTTTCTTTCCTATTATTATTTTAATAGGTGCACCTATTAATTCACTATCTGCAAATTTTACACCAGCAGTTTTATTTCTATCATCTAATAAAACATCATACCCAAGTTCCATAAGTTTAGTATATAATTCATTTGAAAGTAATCTTACTTCGTCTGACTTAGTATAATCAAGTGCACATATATGTATTGCATATGGTGCAATGGAAATTGGCCATATAACTTCACTTTCAGTTGATTTAGCCTCTAAAACAGATGCCATAAGTCTTCCAACACCAATACCATAACATCCCATAAGTGGATTTTGCTCTTTTCCATTTTCATCTAAATATGTCATATTCATAGATTTAGTATACTTATCACCAAGTTTAAAAATATTTCCAACTTCAATTCCATTAGAAATACTTAAACTATGTTTACCACAAACTGGGCAACAATCCTCTTCCTCCACTTTAGCAACATCTACATATTGGACCTCACCAACATCTCTTAAAATGTTCATTCCTTTATAGTGATAATTTTCTTCATTTGCACCGAAAATTAAAGACTTCTCATTTTTCAAAGAGTTATCATAAATAACAACTACGTTATTTCCCTTAAAATTTTTTGGACCAACAAATCCATAAACAATATTATCATTTGGTTCAGGTACCTTTTGAACTAAGTCTTCATCATCTATCTTTAATAAATTTCTAAGCTTAGTTTCATTTACTTGTCTATCAGCTCTTATAAATACCAATATTGTCTCATTTTTATCAAGTCTTTTATAAATTACGGCTTTTCCTATTTTTCTTACATCTTCACTAGTAAATTTTTGTAATTCTTCTATTGTTTTAACACCAGGTGTATATATTTTTTCAACATTTTCTTCTTGTGTTGAGAAAGATTGAATTTGCTTTGAATAGGCAACTTCCATATTCGCACTATAATTACAATCTTTACATACAACGATTTTATCTTCACCTGCATCACATAGAAGCATATATTCATGTGCACCACTTCCACCCATCATTCCAGTATCTGATGCTACTGCAACAACTTCAGGAATTCCAACACGTTTATATATTCTCTCATACGCCTTATAAAATTTTTCGTATTCTTTATTCAAACTTTCCTGAGTTGTATGAAAAGAGTAAGCATCTTTCATTGTAAACTCTCTAACACGTATAAGTCCCGCTCTAGGCCTTGCCTCATCCCTAAACTTTGTCTGAATTTGAAATACAGAAAATGGATACTTTTGATAAGACTTTGCTTCATTTAAAAGTGAAAATACAGTAGCTTCCTCATGAGTCATTGAAAGGACCATTTCTGCGTCATTTCTATCTTTGAACCTCAAAAGTTCTGAGCCAACAGAATCATACCTACCAGACATATCCCATAGCTTTTTTGTAGCTACAAGAGGCATCAAAATTTCTTGTGAATCTATATTTTCCATTTCTTCTCTAATTATATTTTCTATTTTTGAAGTAACCCTCTTAGCAAGAGGCATTAATGTATATATACCGCTTGCCATTTGCTTTACATAACCACCTTTAATCAAAAGTCCATGACTTTTGACAGTTGCTTCTTTTGGCCACTCTTTTTTTGTTTCTCCTAACAATTTTGACTGTAACATAAAATCTCCCCTTTATCGTACACTAGCTATTTTCTTGTGATAATCAGTATTTTGTTCAAAAGTATAAGCAATTTGTAACAAAGTTTCCTCATCAAAAGCTTTAGAGATAAACTGCATGCCTATTGGCATTCCATCATTGTCAAAGCCACCAGGCACTGAAATTCCAGGAAGACCTGCTATATTTACAGGAACAGTATAGATATCTTCCAAATACATTTCTACAGGATTTTTAGACTTTTCTCCAAACTTAAAAGCTGTATTTGGAGCTGTTGGAATTAAAATTACATCACAACTTTCAAAAGCCTTTTTAAAATCTTCAATTATAAGTGTTCTAACACACTGTGCTCTTTTATAATATGCATCATAGTACCCTGATGAAAGCACGTATGTGCCAAGCATAATTCTTCTTTTTACCTCGTCACCAAATCCTTCAGTCCTTGAATTTACATATAATTCATTCAAATTTGAAAAATCTTTTGCCCTATGGCCATATCTTATTCCATCATATCTACCAAGATTTGAAGACGCTTCTGCAGTAGCAATAATATAATATGTCGGCAAAGAGTATTTTACATAATCCAGCTTTACCTCAACAATCTCAGCGCCTAATTTCTTTAATTTTTCTATGTTTTCTTCATAAGCTAATTTTACATCCTTAGCAACGCCCTCAGACACAAAGTCTTTTAAAATTCCTATTTTTTTACCTTTAACATCGTTTACTAAAGATTTTGTATAGTCTTTTTGACCTAAATCAGCTGACGTAGTATCCATCTTGTCATGTCCTGCAATGACGTTTAGCATTAAAGCTGCATCCTCCACAGATTTTGTAATAGGCCCAACTTGATCAAGTGAAGATGCATATGCAATAACACCATACCTAGAAACTAGTCCATATGTTGGTTTTAATCCAACCACACTGCAATAAGATGCTGGTTGTCTAATAGATCCCCCTGTATCTGTTCCAAGTGCTCCAAAAGCCATATTAGCTCCAATAACAGCAGCACTTCCACCAGATGATCCACCCGGTACCTTTTCTAAATTCCAAGGATTTTTCGTCTTTTTAAAGTACGAAGTCTCCGTAGAAGACCCCATAGCAAATTCATCCATATTTGTTTTTCCAACTATAATAGCACCTGCATTTTCTAACTTTTCAATAACAGTAGCATCATAAAAAGGCACAAAATCCTCAAGCATTCTTGATGCACAAGTAGTCTTAACTCCGTTTGTACAAATATTGTCCTTTATAGCTATAGGTACTCCACCCAAAGCACCTATATCTTCACCATTATCAAGCTTTTCTTGAAGAATTTCTGCTCTTTTATAAGCACTTTCTTTAGTCAAAGTTATATAGCCATCAATCTTTTTTTCTACCTCATCAATTCTACTATAAACACTATCTAATACTTCTTTTATTGTAATTTCTTTATCCTTTATCTTTTTAGCAATCTGACTAATACTATAATTATACAGTTCCATTTTAAGACCTCCTCTACTCAACTACTTTTGGAACACTAATGCATCCTGCCTGTGACTCTGGTGCATTCTTCAAAATTTCCTCTCTATCGTAAGAGTCAGAAACCTCATCTTTCCTAAATACATTCTTTATATCCAAAATATGAGCCGTAGGCTTAACACCATCAATATCAATAGTTGATAAATTGTTAGCAAACTCTACAATACTAGACAAATCGCTAGTCATTTTATCAAGTTTCTCATCCTCCACATTAAGCTTAGAAAGTTTCGCAATATAACGCACTTCATCTTTAGAAACACTCATAAAAAAACCCCCTCCATAACACCTATATATTATACTTTATCGCATATCCACTGTCAAGAGTTAGTTTTGTAAAAA
>HF991982.1:6480-15651 GCA_000433135.1 Clostridium sp. CAG:921 | reverse complement strand
TCAAGTTTATCTTTTAAATTATATACTTCCACTTTTTAAGCTCCTTTCAAATCTACAATAAATTAATAAGAATTATATTCATCTATGAATATTTATGTATATTATTCATCAAGCTTTAATACACTCATAAATGCATCTTGAGGTAACTCTATATTTCCAATCTGTCTCATTTTTTTCTTTCCTTCTTTTTGCTTTTCAAGCAATTTCTTCTTTCTTGTAATATCGCCACCATAACACTTTGCAAGAACATCTTTTCTCATTGCTTTTACTGTTTCTCTAGCTATTATTTTTCCGCCGATGGCAGCTTGTATTGGCACTTCGAAAAGCTGTCTTGGTATTATTTCTTTTAGTTTTTCAACCATTTTTCTGCCACGTGCTTCAGCTTTTTCTCTATTTACTATAAAAGATAGAGCATCTACAACATTTCCATTTAATAAGATATCTAATTTTACCAAGTTTGATTTTTTATAATCACATATTTCATAGTCAAAAGAAGCATATCCCCTAGTTCTTGACTTTAAACTGTTAAAGAAGTCATATATTATCTCATTTAAAGGAATATAATACTCAAGTGCTACTCTACTTACGTCTAAATATTTCATATTTATGTACTCGCCTCTTCTTTGAGTACAAAGTTCCATTATATTACCAACATACTCTTTAGGTGTAATTATTTCAGTTTTAGCTATTGGCTCTTCCATATAATTTATTTCAGCAGGCCCAGGTAATTCTGATGGATTATATAGTTCAAGTATTTCGCCATTTGTTTTATACACCTTATATATAACAGATGGAGCTGTGGTAATTAAATTTAAATTATATTCTTTCTCAAGTCTTTCTTCTATAATTTCCATATGCAAAAGACCTAAAAAACCGCACCTAAATCCGTGTCCTAATGCACTTGAAGATTCAAGTTCATAATTTAGCGATGCATCATTTAATTTTAATTTTTCAAGCGCTTCTTTTAATTCTTCATAATCACTTCCATCAGCAGGGAATATACCAGAATATACCATAGACTTTACTTCTTTATATCCATGCAAAGGTTCTTTTACTGGGTTATCTTTTAAAGTAATGGTATCACCTACCCTAATATCTGACAAGTTTTTAATACTAGCAGCTATATATCCAACTTCTCCTGCACATAACTCATCTGATTTTATATATCCTCCAGGCTTAAAATATCCAACTGATACTATCTCATACTCTTTTTTATTTGACATAGTATAAATTATATCGCCACTTTTTAATTTTCCATCAAATACTCTAACAAATGCAAGCGCCCCCTCATAATTATCGTAAACTGAATCAAATATAAGGCAAGAAGTTGGTTTGTTTATATCACCTTTTGGCGAAGGCACATTTTTTACTATATCTTCTAAGACATCTTCAACATTCAAACCTGTCTTAGCAGATATACAAGGTGCGTTAGAAGCATCTAATCCAATTACATCTTCTATTTCTTTTTTTATTTCATCTGGTCTGGCACTAGGCAAATCAATTTTGTTTATAACTGGTAATATTTCAAGATTATTATCTAGTGCTAAGTAAACATTTGCTAATGTTTGCGCTTCAACGCCTTGAGCAGCATCTACAACCAACACAGCTCCCTCACAAGCTGCAAGTGAACGTGAAACTTCATAGTTAAAATCTACATGCCCTGGAGTATCAATTAAATTTAGAATATACTCTTTTCCATCTTTTGCAATATACTTCATTCTAACAGATTGTGATTTTATCGTTATTCCTCTTTCTCTTTCAATTTCCATATTATCTAACAGCTGATTTTGCATTTTTCGTTCATCAAAACTTCCAGTAAGTTGAATTAATCTATCAGCTAACGTAGACTTTCCATGATCAATATGTGCTATAATACTAAAATTACGTATATTTTCTTGTTTATACATAACTAACTCCTCCAAATTCATATACGTAATTATATCAATTTTTCTTAATAAAATCAATTTTTTAGATTATTATTTTAATAATTTTGTAAAGCTTACGTACATACATTTATATTTTTATAGTGGCAACTTAAACACTTAATGCTCATTACTTCCTATATAGCTTTCGCAGTATATTACAGTATATTATTTAATAACAGACTTTAAAATAGAATATAGGTTTAAAATAGAATTGTTTGTTTTTTATATCAATTTATGATATAATTGTTTAGAGGTGTAAAATCTTTTATGTATAATATTAATGATTTAGTACATATAAAAAGTACTAATTTACAAGGAAAAATAATAAAAATAACAAAATCATCGAAAAGTATTAACTACAA
Organism: Clostridium sp. CAG:921; assembly: GCA_000433135.1. Lineage (GTDB taxonomy): Bacteria > Bacillota > Clostridia > TANB77 > CAG-465 > CAG-465. The sequence goes on along the minus strand of HF991982.1, from coordinate 13,364 downwards.
GATAAAAACTTTATCTGGAATAAATATTACAGTAAATGAAGACGATATTGAAATATTAGATAACAAATACTATTCTAATTTTCAAGTACAGCCTAAAGTATCTATAAAAGTTTCACTTTGTAATGAATTTACATCAAATGAAATAATGTTACGCCACCAAACCGTTGAAGTTGCTATGGAAAATTTAGATAGATTCATATCTAAAAGTATATGCAATAAAGAAAAAAGAGTTAGAATAATCCATGGTAGACATGGTGGAATACTAAGAAATGCAGTTTCTAAATACTTAAGTAATAGTCCATATGTAGAAAGTTATCATATTGCTGAATATTATGAAGGAGGATATGGTGTAACTATCGCAAATTTAAAATACGGCGAAAAATAAACAACATAATAAAATTTACTATTTATTTTCACAAATATTAGTAATTTTATTATGTTGCTTTTTATTTTAACAGTTTTGTATATTATGTTAAATAGTGCATTAATAAAACATTATTTAGCTAATTTTATAACAATCTTATCTTCGTCTTCTTTTTCAACAATTGCATTTTTTATAGATTTCATAACACTAGATATTAATATAATATCATTATTTGATATTTCATTTATCATTTTTGAGGTAATTGTAAAAAACCAATAACTTTCATCTTCTGATAACGATAGTGTAACGGTAGAACCTTTTTCTTCCATATTCATAATTTTTCTAAGAAGCTCACATAATACAAAAATAGTATCGTTTATACCGCCACTTACATAGCTATTTGGTTTTAATGCCATTTTTATATTTAATTTTACTCCACATACCTTTGAAATATTTCTAGTTATTAAATCAATTATATCATATATATCATTCCCAGATAATACATAATCACTGTTTTCCGTTGATTGATTAATCAAAGATGTTAATATTTTATCAATTCTTTCTAATGAATCTCTATTATTAGAATAATATTTAGACAAGCTTTCTGCCTTATCCCTTCCAAAATTACTGTTATCTGTTATAAGCATATTAGTTAGCTCTATACCAGCGCTAATTGACAATAAGTTTTCTTTTATTTCTTGGGCAACACTTGCCATTAAATTTCCAATTGCATTTGATTTATACTTAGTAAGTTCTATTTCATTTTGTTGTGCAAATATTCTTACAGCAGATATAAGCTCTAAATTAAGTCTATCAATACCCTCTGTTTTATCATAATAATTTTGAATATTAAGAGTTTTCATCGTCTCTATTGGTGGCTTTTGACCAGAAAAACCAGTTTGGAGTATTATAACTAGCTCTTTATTATTCTCTCTTATTTTCTTTACTACTTCTTCACCAGTAAACTCAGGCATATAATAATCTAAAAGAGCTATTTGATACTTATTTGTTTCTAACATTTCAATTGCCATTTTACCATTATATGCTCTATCCACATTATATCCCATTTGCTTTAAAAAAGCATAAGTCATCATCATATAATCTTCATCATCATCAGCAAGTAAAATATTTATATTCTTAATAATTTCCTCATATTTTTGCATTTTTTCAACCCCTTTTATAACCAAACTAAAGTATTATTTTACTAACTCATATGTATCTCTAGCAATCATCAGTTCTTCGTTTGTTAATACTATATATGCTTTTATCTTTGAATCTGGCGTAGAAATACACTTTTCAGTTCTTTTTACATCATTTTCTATCTTATCAATTTTTAATCCTAAAAATTCTAAATATTCACATATTCTTTCTCTATTTTCTTGTCCGTTTTCTCCAACACCACCAGTAAACACCAATACATCAAGTCCGCCTAAGCTAACAATATATTGAGCAATATATTGAGCTATTTTATAACATTGTCCGTCAAGAGCCAAAATAGATCTTTCATCACCATTTGCATATGCTTCTTCTATATCTCTATAATCTTCTGAAACACCTGATACTCCCCACGCACCAGAATTTTTGTTTAGCATATTTTCTATTTCTTCTGGAGTTAAATCTTCTTTTTTCATTATGTATGGGATTATTGATGGATCAATATCGCCACTTCTTGTGGCCATTGGAATGCCTGCAAGTGGTGTAAGTCCCATGCTAGTATCAACAGATTTTCCATCTTTTATGGCACAAATAGAAGCTCCTTGTCCTAAATGACAACTTATTATCTTTAAATCTCTTACGTCTTTTTGCATTAGCTCAGCAACTCTATTTGCCACATACCTATGACTTGTTCCATGAAATCCATACTTTCTAATTTTATATTTTTCATAATATCTATATGGAATTTGATATATATATGCCTTCTTATCCATCGTTTGATGAAAAGCAGTATCAAAAACAGCAACCATTTTTTTATCTTTTAGTACTCTTCTTGCTGCTTTTATTCCTGCAAGTCCTGCTGGATTATGTAAAGGTGCAAGAGGAATACATTTTTCAATTTCCAATATTACTTCATCATCTATTAAAACAGACTCACTAAAATGTTCACCACCATGAACAATTCTATGACCTACTGCTCCTATTTCATCTAAAGAATTAAGTATATTATACTTTTTATCAAGCATAACATCTATTACTACTTTTATAGCTTCATCATAATCTCTAGCTACATGTGTTATAACTGATTTTTCTCCTCTTACATTAAGTCTTAAAGAAGATCTTTTTCCACCAATTCTTTCATAATTTCCTTTAACTATTCTTTCTTCATTTTCCATATCAATAAGTTGAAATTTCAAAGAAGAACTTCCACAATTTAATACTAATATCTTCAATTTACTTCATCTCCAAACTTCATATTATATTATAATTCTATCATATATTTTTATATAGTCAAATGTTTTTTATCTTTTTTAATTAATTTAGTACAAATTAATTAACGCACAAAATTTATCAATTTATATCACTATTTATAACAAATTTTTAATAAATTACATATAATAAATTAGAGTTAAAACTCTAGATAATTAAGGAGGAAGAATATGAATAATTGTGATAATTGTTGTCCAAATGAAAAAAGAAACTTTTGTTGTTGTTGTCCTCCACCTATAGTATGTCCTAAAGGAACTACTGGACCTACTGGTCCTATGGGTCCCATGGGGCGTGAAGCTGGTGCTCAAGGTACTCAGGGTATCCAAGGTTTACAAGGCGTTACTGGTCCTACAGGGCCTACTGGCCCTACTGGCCCTCAAGGTGAAGCTGGTGCTCAAGGTACTCAGGGTATCCAAGGTTTACAAGGCGTTACTGGTCCTACAGGGCCTACTGGCCCTACTGGCCCTCAAGGTGAAGCTGGTGCTCAAGGTACTCAAGGTATCCAAGGTTTACAAGGTGTAGCTGGTCCTACCGGGCCTACTGGACCTCAAGGTACTCAGGGTATTCAAGGTTTACAAGGTATAGCTGGTCCTACCGGTCCTACTGGACCTACTGGTCCCCAAGGTGTAGCTGGTGCTCAAGGTACTCAGGGTATCCAAGGTTTACAAGGTGTTACTGGTCCTACAGGGCCTACTGGGCCTACTGGTCCCCAAGGTGAAGCTGGTGCTCAAGGTATAGCTGGTCAAACTCCTACAATAACAATAGGAACTGTAACAACTGGAAATCCAGGTACAAATGCTACAGCTAGCATAGATGGTGTAGCTCCAAACTATACTTTAAATTTAACTATACCTCAAGGCCCTACTGGACCTACTGGTCCTAATGGTGGATAACTATAATATAAAAATTAAGAGACACAGCTAGTTAATTTTTACTTTTAAGTAAAAGAGGTAGTATATTTTCTTATCTCTTTTACTTAATTTTTTATTATTAAGTTTTTGTAAAAATGTCATAGTACATAATACCAAAAATAGCAAGACTAAAAAAGCCTTGCTATTTTACTAATTGTTTTTTATTATTTATTTTTTAAAACTAATTCATCATTATAAAAGTCTACATTAACTGTAGAATTTGGTGAAATTTTTTCAGTTAAAATTCCTTTAGCAATAAGTGTTTCAAGCTTTCTTTGTACAAATCTTTTTAGTGGTCTTGCACCATAAATATTGCTATAACCGTTTCTTATCAAATACTCTTTTGCTTTATCTGTAAGAAATAATTTTATATGCTTATCTGATAACCTATTTTCCAAGTCTTTAATTAATAAATCTAGTATTCTTGTAATTTCATTTTCTGCTAAAGGCTTGAAAAATACTATCTCATCAAGACGATTCAAAAACTCAGGTCTAAAACTACGTTTTAGTAAGTTATTTACCTTTTCTTTTGCTTCAACAGATATTTCTCCTTCCTTAGTTATTCCCTCTAGTATACTATCAGAACCTAAGTTGGAAGTTAAAATTATTATTGTATTTTTAAAATCAACTGTTCTACCTTGTGAATCTGTAATACGTCCATCATCTAATACTTGCAAAAGTATATTAAATACGTCTGGATGTGCTTTTTCAATTTCATCAAATAATACTACAGAATATGGTTTTCTTCTAACAGCTTCTGTTAATTGTCCTCCCTCTTCATATCCAACATATCCAGGAGGTGCCCCTATAAGTCTTGATACTGAATACTTTTCCATGTACTCTGACATATCAATTCTAACAATATTATGTTCGTCATCAAAAAGTGCATCTGCTAGTGACTTAGCAAGTTCTGTTTTTCCAACGCCTGTAGGTCCAAGAAACAAAAATGAACCAATTGGTCTTCTTGGATCACTTATACCTGCTCTAGAACGTATAATTGATTCAGTAACTTTTTCAACAGCTTCTTTTTGTCCAATAACTCTTTTATGTAAAATATCATCTAAATGTAATATTTTTTGCCTTTCACCTTCCATAAGTTTTTCAACAGGAATTCCTGTCCATCTAGAAATTATTTTTGTTATTTCATCCTCAGTTACTTTATTTCTTAAAAGACCCTCTTCTTTTCCCTTTTCTGATAATTCTTCTTCTTTTTCAAGTTCTTTTTGTAAATTTGGTAACTTACCATACTTTAATTCTGCTGCTTTGTTTAATTCATAATTTCTTTCTGCTTTTTCTATTTGTGAATTAACTTGCTCAATTTTCTCACGTAATTTTTGTACTTTACTTATAGCCTGCTTTTCATTTTCCCATTTTGCTTTCATAGAATCAAACTTAGTTTTTAATTCAGATTTTTCTTTTTGAATATTTTTTAAACGTTCAATAGAAAATTCATCCTTTTCTTTTGATAATGCTGTTTCTTCAATTTCAAACTGCATTATTTTCCTAGATATCTCATCTAGTTCGGTCGGCATAGATTCCATCTCAGTTTTTATCATTGCACATGCTTCATCTATTAGATCAATTGCTTTATCAGGCAAGAATCTATCAGATATATATCTATGAGAAAGTTTAGCAGCCGCAATAAGTGCACTATCAGCTATTTTAACGCCATGATATACCTCATATCTTTCTTTAATTCCCCTTAAGATAGATATTGTATCTTCAACACTTGGTTCATCCACCATGACAGGTTGAAATCTCCTTTCAAGTGCTTGATCTTTTTCTATATATTGTCTATACTCATTTAAAGTAGTAGCACCAATACAATGTAGTTCACCTCTTGCAAGCATAGGCTTTAACAAATTTCCAGCATCCATTGCTCCTTCAGTCTTTCCAGCACCCACAATCGTATGAATTTCATCTATAAAAAGTATAATTCTACCTTCACTCTTTTTTACTTCTTGTAAAACCGCTTTTAGTCTTTCTTCAAATTCTCCCCTATATTTTGCACCTGCAACAAGTGATCCCATATCAAGTGAAAATATAGTACAATTTTTAAGTCCTTCAGGTACATCACCTCTTACAATTCTAAGTGCTAATCCCTCAGCTATTGCAGTTTTACCAACACCAGGCTCACCTATCAAACATGGATTATTCTTAGTTTTTCTAGATAATATTCTAATAACATTTCTAATTTCATCATCTCTACCTATAACAGGATCTAACTTTTGATTTCTTGCTAGCATAACTAAATCTTGCCCATATTTTTTAAGTGCATCATAAGTCTGTTCAGGAGTATCTGTTGTAACTCGAGTATTTCCTCTTACTAAAGACAGTACTTTTAAGAATTCAGGTTTTGTCACATTATACTTTTTTAATATTTCCTTTACCACACTATCTTCATTATCAAATATAGCAAGCATAATATGCTCAACAGAAACAAATTCATCCTTCATTTTTTTTGCAATATCTTCAGCAGCATTAAGTGCAATATCTACATTTTGTGATATATACACCTTATCTGCTTCTCTTGCCGTACCAACTACTTTTGGCATAGCTGAAATTTTATCACGTAAAAAAGGTATAAACTCATCCGATACATTCATCTTTTTTAATAGTTCTTTTATCAAACTATCGTCTTGTATAAGTAATGCGTACAATACGTGGATCAGTTCAACTTGGGAACTTTGATTTGTAATTGCAATATTTTGTGAATTTTGTATAGCCTCTAAAGACTTTTGTGTAAATTTTTGAATATTCATTACTATCACTCCTTTTTTATTATACCCATACAAGTATTATATCCTATTTAAGTAAAATAGCAAGAAATAATATATATAAAATAGAAAAATACGTAAAATAAGCACCTTGTGATACCACAAAATGCCTACTCTTATATGGTTGCGGGGGTAAGACTCGAACTTACGACCTTCGGGTTATGAGCCCGACGAGCTGCCAACTGCTCTACCCCGCGATTCATTACAATACAAGTATAATACTTTTTATGTAATTTGTCAATACTTTATTACAATAATTTTCAACTTTTTCAAAATTTATGTAAATTAGATTCTAAAAAGCATATATTATAACAAGCAATTTAACTTTTTACATTTTTTATACTAAACTTGTATTGCATAATATTATTATATGTTACTATCTTATATTTATTCATAAATATATATATT
>HF991982.1:4595-6463 GCA_000433135.1 Clostridium sp. CAG:921 | reverse complement strand
ATATATATTTTTGTAATTAAATTTATTCCTAATAAAATAATGATTAAAGTTATCTTTAAAATATATCAAGTTCAATAGGACAATGATCACTTCCAAAAATATCAGAATGAATGCATGCCTCTTTAATTTCGTTTTTTAGATTATTAGAAACAATAAAATAATCAATTCTCCATCCAACATTTTTTTGCCTAGAATTTCTCATGTATGACCACCAAGTATATCTATCAGCTTCATTTGGGTATAAATACCTATATGTATCAATATATCCACTATCTAGAAGTTTAGTCATCTTTTCTCTTTCATTATCTGTAAATCCAGCACTAAAGTGATTTGTTTTAGGATTTTTTATATCAATCTCATTATGTGCCACATTTAAGTCACCACAATAAATAACAGGCTTTTTTTCATTTAAAACATTTAAATATTTCCTTATTTCATCTTCCCATGTCATTCTGTAATCAAGTCTTTCAAGCTCCCTTTTTGAATTTGGAGTATAACAATTTACTAAAAAGAATTTATCATATTCTAAAGTAATTATCCTACCTTCTTTGTCATGTTCTTCAACCCCTATTCCATACTTTACACTCAAAGGCTTTAACTTAGTAAATATAGCAGTACCAGAATATCCTTTTTTTTCTGCACTATTCATATACTTATAATAACCATCATAACTTATACTTTCTGCTTGATCTTCTTGCATCTTTGTTTCTTGAATACAAAATATATCTGCATTTAAATTTTTAAATACCTCATCAAACCCTTTTGTAATACAAGCTCTAAGTCCATTTACATTCCACGAAACTAATTTCATTTTTCCTCCTTATTAACTCTATACTTAAATAAATTTAGTACAAAAACTTTTTCTATGTATTGGTGTTAAACCGTATTTTTTTATGGCCTCAATATGTGCTTTAGTACCATATCCTTTATGTTTAGCAAACCCATACTCAGGATACATTTCATCAAATTTTCTAAGCATTCTATCCCTTGTTACCTTAGCAATTATGGAAGCAGACGCAATAGATTCAGACTTTGCATCACCTGATACTACAGTTTCTTGTAAAATATCAATATCTATTTTTTGATTGCCATCTATTAATACATAATCTGGTTTTATACTTAATGATTCTATAGCTTTTTTCATTGCAATTTTTGTTGCATTTAATATGTTTACTTTTTCAATTACATCTACATCAGAAATTCCAATTCCTACTGCAATTGCCCCCTTCATTATATCATCGTAAAGCTTTTCTCTCTTTTTTTCAGATATTTTTTTTGAATCATTTACGCCCTCAATACATCCATGCTTAGGCAAAATTACAGCAGCTGCAACAACTGGTCCACACAGTGGACCTCTTCCAGCCTCATCAACTCCACAAATATACTCATATCCCTCATCATAAAGCGATTCTTCAATTAATAACATATTTTTTAAACGTTCTAACTCTTCTTCTTTCACAGTTTCACCTACAATTCTATACATTCTTTATACACTTCATTTTTATTTACACCCTTTAGCTTAGCTACCATCTTTATAGCGTCTTTTTTGCTCATTCCCTCTTCAATATACTTCTTTACAGTTTCAACTGAATCAAGCCTACATACTTCATCTTGTTTTTCTTTTAGTAGTTCTTCCATATTTTTTCCTTCTACAATTAAAACTATTTCACCTTTTATTCCAACTTTTTCTATCATTTCTATAGCTTCTTCAAAAGTAGTGTGAAGGTACTCCTCATGTATCTTGGTAAGTTCTCTAGCAATACATATATTTCTATTTCCAAATACGCTATACATATCTTTTAGTGTATATAATATTTTATGTGGTGCTTCATAAAACACCATCGTACGCGTTTCAACAGCAAGAGATT
>HF991982.1:0-4516 GCA_000433135.1 Clostridium sp. CAG:921 | reverse complement strand
TGTAGAATCCATTCCGCTTTTTACAATTGCAGTTATAACTGCCGTAACACCAGGTATAGTCACAACATCATACTTATTTTTAATTAAGTATTTTATAAGGTTTTGCCCTGGATCTGATATTATTGGCATACCCGCATCAGATACTAGTGCCAAATTTTTTCCAGCATCTAAGAACTCTACAACTTTTAAAATCTTATCATCTTCATTATGTCTATGATAGCTTATCATATGTTTTTGAATTTGAAAATGATTTAAAAGTTTTAAGGTTTGTCTTGTATCTTCAGCAAGTATAACATCAACGCTTTTTAAAGTTTCTACAGCTCTATATGTTATATCACCTAAATTTCCAATTGGTGTTCCAACTATATACAATGTCCCTCTTTGTTTTTTTGTATTAATTTTATTAAAATTTTCTTTTTTACTTAGTTCTTTATCATTTAACAATTTAATCATTCCTTTTTCATACATTATATAATATTTTAATACAATTTTCAACGATTAATAAAATATTAAATGTAACCATTTTTTAATTATATTTTAATTACATATTAATTAAATACACTAAAAAAACAATACATTAAGATTAATCTTAAAATATATTGCTTTTCTAACCAATTATATAACATTGTTATTTAATTTATAGCTCTATTTTTTATCAATTCCATATATTTTGCATATTTCATCAGTATAATCTCCGTTTTTATCATATTCAATTATTGTTTTTCTTACATTTATTTCATTTCCACCATTCTTGACGTATTTTAACAGTACAATACTTGGCTTTTTATCATCAGTAGGTTGAATAAACGTAAGTTCTTTTGGCTCTAAATTATACTTTCTTGCAATAACCAGCAAATCTGTAAGTCTTTCTGGTTTATGTACTAAGTATAACTCACCTTTGTTGTTTAAAAGTTTTGAAGAAGTACAAAATACATCTTCTAACTTACAAAACACTTCATGTCTTGCAATATACTTTATATCATCAGGATTAACACATCCAGTACCAGATTCCTTATATGGAGGATTGCACACAATAACATCTACTACGCCATTTCCAGTTTCATCAATTATTTTTTTTCTTATTGAATTAACATTAGTTATATTTTCATTTAAAGCCACTATTTTATTTTCTAAATTATTTATGTGTATATTAGTTTTTAACAAATCAAACATAGCATCTTGTAACTCTACAGCTATTATTTTTTTACTTTTTACTTTAGCAGATATAATTACTGATATAACCCCACTACCACTACACAAATCTAAAATAACGTTATTACTACTATTTGATTTTACATTATTTGCAAGCATAACACTGTCAAACCCGAAGCAAAAATAATTTTTGTTTTGAAGTATTTTTAAATTATTAATACCAAGATCATCTAATCTTTCATTTTCTTTTAATTCCACTTGAAATCACCTTATGAGATTATACTATACAAATATTTAACTGTCAAACAAAAAAATAATATAACAAAAACAAAAAAATGTTCTAGTAATGATTTCTAGGCATAATTAATTCAAAATCACATAGTGTTTTAAAGTATTATTTTGCAAATTTTAGAATATTACGTATCTGTACAGTAAAAAAGTTTACATATTTTTGTAAAAACAGTTGACATAATTAAAAATAAGTGTTATAATAAAGATGTAGTTAAAATTATATTTTTATTGCAAGCACAGTTGCTTGCAGGAAGGGGTTTATATGTTAAATATTACTGTTGAAAAAGTTTTCGCAACTACAAAGCCTGTTTTTTCTTTTGATGCTGAGACCAACGGTCTCTGGGGCCAGGCTTTTGCAATCGCAGCAGTTTTGTTCGACGAAAATGGAGCTGAGACAGCTCGCTTTGTTGGCAGATGCCCTATCGAGGGCGAAGTCAACCCATGGGTTAAGGATAATGTTCTCCCAGAGATGGAAGGAATTCAAGTAACTCATAAGAGTTACAAAGAGTTACTGAAGGATTTCATCGAATTTTACATGAAGAACAAAGAGGGCGCAGATGTATTGGTACATATGGGTGTGCCTGTGGAGTCAAAGCTTTTCATTGATGCCCACGAAATGGGTATTATGGGAGATTTTGATGGCCCGTACCCGCTTGTCGACTGCTCAGCGATCCCAGAAATTGGAACAAGTGTCGATACATACAACGCTAATAATGGTATTAGCATCCCGTCATTCGAAGGCGGAACCCACAATCCGCTTTACGATAGTTACGCAGCTGCACTGGCATATCGCCATTGGCTGATTAACAGATAATTTTTAAATGCTTTTAGCATTACAAACTCTCATCAGTTATTACTGGTGGGAGTTTTTCGTTATTTTTATACTACTAATATAAAGAGGCTACGTATTTACAAACTATGTTCCATTTGATATAATTTTTTAGGTGATTACATGAAGTTAAATTATACAGTAAAAGAAGAAGACTTTGGAAAAGATTTAAAAAATATAATAAAAACTAAACTTTTTATTTCAAATAGACTATATATAAAAATTAAAAAAGAAGGTAAAACTTTAGTAAATAATAATCAAAAATATAGTAATTATTTAGTAACTCCAGGTGATGTTATACAAGTTACCATACCACTAGATATAGAAAATGATTCTTCATTTTTAAACAAATTTAAGCCTTATGAAATAAAACTTGACATACTTTATGAAGATGAATATATATTGATCGTAAACAAGCCATCAAATATGCCTGTTCATCCAAGTTCTGATAATTATGAATTTACACTTTCAAATGCCGTCGCTAGCTATTTAAAAAAGCAAAAAATTTATACTATTCATATAGTTACAAGACTTGATAAAGATACAACTGGTGCTTGCATATTTGCAAAAAATGAATATATACAAGAATTATTTATTAGAAAAAAAGCTATTATAAACTTAAAAAAAGAATATATTTGCATTGCTGATGGTATTTTTAAAGAAAATCAAGGAACTATAGAAGCTCCAATTGATAGAGTGAAAAATAGTATAATCTTAAGAGAAGTAAATTTTGATACTGGCGATTATGCTAAGACTAAATACACTGTTATTTCTAGAAATTATAAAAAAAACTACACTATACTAAAAATAGATTTACTAACTGGAAGAACTCACCAAATCAGAGTACACATGAACTATCTAGGTCATACATTACTAGGAGATGACTTATATGGCAAATTCTATAGTAAAAAAGCAATCTCAACTTATATAACTAGACAAGCGTTACATGCATATAAAATAAGTTTTTTACATCCTATTACAAATGAGCCTATTAGTATAGTAGCTAATATTCCAGATGATATAAAGAGGCTATTATAGCTTTAAAAAGTGGTGCCATTTTTAAATAGCACCACTAATACACTTAAGAAACTTTTATTTTATCTTTTAAAACAACCACTACCAATAAATTCTCTTATTATAGAGTCCTTAGGTATATATGTGGTAAAAATATTTCTGAAATTTTGAAGCATTGAATAAAGTCTTCTTGCCTCAGAATACCATTTACTAGTTTCTGGAACTAACAGCAATAAGTTTTCAGCAAAAAGCTTCATTACGCAAATTTCATAAGGAAGTGAAGTATTAAATATATAATTTGCTTTATCAACAAACGGAAATATATTCTTTTCTTCTCCCTCTTTTACTTTTGCCCACTTTTCAAAAGTATTCTCAATGCTTAAATTTCTGGTTTGCCAATCACGTACAATCCGTCTTAAAAGTCTTGTATCGTTAGATGATACTTTTGTAAAATTATCATACGCTAAAGTAAGCAGTGGCGCAGCATACACTTTATAAAAAGTAGACTCATCCATAAAATCGCTAACATATGGATTTAATGCATGTATTCCCTCAATAATTAAAACATCATTTTTTTCAAGCTTCAACCTATTTTCATCATGAAACTCTCTTTTTCCGCCTAGTTTAAAGTTGTAATGAGGAATTATAACATCCTTTCCATCTAAAAGACTGGTAATCTGGCTTTTAAAAAACTCCTTGTCTAAATGATTTACAGATTCAAAGTTTTTATTACCATTTTCATCTACAGGTGAGTCATCAGGCTCAAAGAAATAATCATCCATACTAATTGCATGTGCAACTATTCCCTTCTTTTTAAAAGCCTTTTCGAGCTTTTGAGATAAAGTTGTTTTGCCAGATGATGATGGTCCTGAAATAAAGACAATCTGATTGTTTCTTTTTACAACCTCAGTTACTATTTCACCAATTCTAAAGAGCTGATCATTTTCAAATATTTTTATTACATTTTTGATTTTGGCTTCATCTAATGCAATTTCATTTAACCTTGACACACTTGATATTCCAATATTGTTTGAAAACTCTTTAAAACTATAAAATGCACTGTCAATTTTTTCTGAGGAAATAATATCAAAAAATTTAGATATATCATCTCTTCTTGGCATCTGAAGTATAATATCCTTCTCATAAAGCTTAAGTGAAAAACATACCTCTTTGTCATTTAATAAATATCCTGTTGTTGGAAGCAATCTGCCATAAAGATAGTTATAGTAA
>HF991981.1:8502-9866 GCA_000433135.1 Clostridium sp. CAG:921 | reverse complement strand
AACTCATAACAACAGCAGCAGCTAATATGATAATAACTATTATTGTAATTACTAATGTTATTAAGCTTATACCATGTTTGTGAGTTAGTTTTGTAAAAAATAAATTTTTACAAAATTTTGTATTGATTTTCATATCATTTTCCCTCCATAATAATATAATTTGCTATGAAAGTACAAATTATACTAGAAATAGTGTATAATATAATATTAAAATTAGCAATGTAAATTTTTTACAAATTTTCTATAACTATTTTTAAATTTTAATAAAATTTTATTTGAAATATTTTTTTATAAAACTAACTCTGAAAAAAAAGTGCATTTTTTATGTTGCCTAAAAAATTTTCTTTGTTTTTTTGTTGATGTAATTATTACAAATTTATGTATTGTTTTTTTGATATTTTGTATGCTAATTCTATTTGTGAAAAATTTGTCATAAAAACAAGTAAAAAAGTAAAACTTCATTTGAGTTGTTTTTGAAAAAAAGGCTATTGACATTAAAATTTTATTGAGGTATAATTTTGAATGTAAACACAAGATATAGTGTTTTTAATATTAAGAATATACAAGGGATGGTGTTTTTTATGATTACTAAAATTGTTAAAAGAGATGGAAGAAAGGTGCCTTTTAACATAGAAAAAATTTCAAAAGCAATATATAAAGCTGCAGTTTCTGTTGGTGGAAAGGATTATGAAGAAGCAGAAGAATTAGCAGCAAAAGTTTGTGAAAAAATAGAAAAAGATATCTATGAAGATTGCCCTACTGTAGAACAAATACAAGATATTGTAGAAAAAGTATTAATTGAAGAAGGACATGTTGCAACTGCTAAAGCATATATACTATATAGAGCTGAAAGGACAAGACAAAGAGAGTTAAAATCAGATATAATGAAAACTTATGAGGAGTTAACATTTCAAGATGCAAAAGATAATGATGTAAAAAGAGAAAATGCAAATGTTAATGCTGATACTGCAATGGGAACTATGTTAAAATATGGTTCTGAGGGTGCTAAGAGATTTTATCAAATGTCAGTATTAAAAAAAGAACATGCTGATGCGCATATAAATGGTGATATACATATACATGATTTAGATTTTTTAACACTTACTACTACTTGTTGTCAAATTGATTTAATAAAGCTTTTCAAGGGCGGGTTTTCAACTGGTGAAGGCCATTTAAGAGAACCACAATCAATAGGTTCTTATGCAGCACTTGCAGCAATTGCAATTCAATCAAATCAAAATGATCAACATGGTGGACAGTCAATTCCAAATTTTGAATATGCAATGGCAATTGGAGTTAGAAAATCATATAAAAAACTTTACTTTAAAAATTTACAAAAAGCTATAGAGCTTTTAACAGGTGAA
>HF991981.1:4550-8489 GCA_000433135.1 Clostridium sp. CAG:921 | reverse complement strand
GTGAAGAAAGTGATTTTTCTAAAATGGTAGCAAATAAGATTAATGAAAATAAAGATATGTTACCTATGTTAGAAAAAACAGTTTCAATTTTAAAAAGTGCTAAACAAGGTTTAGAGATAAATAAAGAATTGCTATCTGAAATAAGGGATACAAAAAAATTAGCGTTAGCTTTAGGTGAAACAGTAGATTTAGTAGAAAAACTAAATACTACAGAAGACATGGCAAAGCAGATTATAGATAAAATAAGCAAAGAATATAATGTTGTTCCAACACTTAATAATACTAGTGGCTATTTAAAATATGAAAAAGAAGAGTTAACAGCAAGGTTTGGTGAAAAAATTGCAACTAAGATTCAAGAATTTTGTGTAAAGTATACAGAAAAAGAAGTTACAAGAGATACTTATCAAGCTATGGAAGGATTTATACATAATTTGAATACTATGCACTCACGTGCAGGTGCACAAGTTCCATTTTCTTCTATAAACTATGGCCTTGATACGACACCTGAGGGAAGACTTGTTATGAAACAACTTTTACTTGCTACAGATGCTGGTCTTGGACATGGTGAAACACCAATATTCCCAATACAAATATTAAAAATTAAAGATGGAATAAATTATAACGATGGAGAGCCAAATTATGATATATTTAAACTTGCATGTAGAGTTTCTGCAAAAAGATTATTTCCAAATTTCTCATTTATAGATGCACCGTTTAATTTAAAATATTATAAGCCAGGCGATTATAATACAGAAATTGCATATATGGGTTGTAGAACAAGAGTTATGGGAAATGTATATGATCCAACAAGAGAGGTTACTTGTGGAAGAGGAAACTTAAGCTTTACATCTGTTAATTTACCAAGACTTGGTATACTTGCACACGGAGATATTGATAAATTCTTTGAAATGTTAAAAGAAAAAGTAGATTTAATAATAGAGCAATTACTTGATAGATTAGAAATTCAATCTAGAAAAAAAGCTATGAATTATCCATTTTTAATGGGACAAGGAATATGGCTTGATTCTGATAAATTAAATAGCAATGATGAAGTAAGAGAGGTATTAAAACATGGAACATTAACTATAGGATTTATAGGTCTTGCTGAGTGTTTGATTGCACTTACTGGTAAACATCATGGTGAGAGTGAGAAATCACAAGAATTAGGCTTGAAAATTGTTGGATATTTAAGAGACAGAATGGATGAAGAAAGTAATAAGACTGGTCTTAACTTTTCTGTTATTGCAACTCCTGCAGAGGGTCTTTCTGGTAGATTTGTTAGAATGGATAAGAAAAGGTTTGGAATAATACCAGGAGTTACAGATAAAGACTATTATACAAATTCATTTCATGTACCAGTATATTATAAAATTAGCGCTTTTGATAAAATAAGACTTGAGGCACCATATCATAATTTAACAAATGGTGGACACATAAGTTATGTAGAACTTGATGGAGATCCAACAAAAAACTTAGAAGCATTCGAGCAAGTAGTAAGATGTATGAAAGAATCTGGTATAGGATATGGAGCTATAAACCATCCAGTAGATAGAGATCCAATTTGCGGATATACTGGGGTTATAAAAGATAAATGCCCTCATTGTGGTAGAGAAGAATCTAAGAGCACAGTTCAATTTGAAAGAATAAGAAGAATAACAGGATATCTAGTAGGAACACTTGATAGATTTAACAATGGCAAAAAAGCAGAAGAGCATGATAGAGTAAAACATACTACAGAGATTAAATTAGACTAGTAGTTTTTTGTAATATTAATTAGCATTATGTTTATATGATTGTATATAACCTTTTTGTGTTATGTATTTATAGGGAGTGATATATATGAAAGTAAATGTTATTGGTGGAAATATGGAACAAAAAGAAATAGATGCTTATGTTAGTTACTTAAAAAATGAATTTCCAAATAAGGAACTAGCAAGTCTTACTTTAAAAATTGATGGTGAATTTGTTGATATGAGCTATGAATTTGAAGAGATACCTTTTGAAAGAATAAGAAGAATAACAGGATATCTAGTAGGAACACTTGATAGATTTAATAATGCTAAAAAAGCAGAAGAACATGATAGAGTAAAGCATGATGTATCATATAGTATGCTATAGTATGGAGAATACGTATGGAAAATATAGATGAAAATGAGATAAAAATAGCAGGGGTAGTAAAAGAGTCAACAGTTGATGGTCCAGGCTTTAGATATACCGTATTTACACAGGGGTGTCCACATAATTGTTATGGGTGTCATAATCCTGGAACTCATGATTTTAATGGTGGAAAGTATGTAAAAATTAGTAAGCTTGCAGAAGATATAAATAAAAATCCTTTACTAAAAGGAGTAACAATTAGTGGTGGTGAGCCATTTATGCAAGCAAAAAAAGTTGTAAAGCTTCTTTCAATGATTGATAAACGACTTACAGTTATGGTATATAGTGGATTTAAATACGAGGAACTATTAAAATATGCAACAAATGAAAATGGATATATCGATTTACTAAAAATGACTGATGTACTAATGGATGGAAAGTTTATAATGGATTTAAAAGATGAAAATTTAGACTTTAGAGGAAGCAGCAATCAAAGAGCAATTGAAGCCAAAAATAGCCTTGCAAGTGGGTATGTAATTGAGCATGAATTTTAATTAAGTAGGAGAGATAGAATGCATTGTATTAAATGTGGATCTGAGGAGAGTAAAGTGATCGACTCTAGAATGGTTGAAGAAGGAAATTCAATTAGAAGAAGAAGAGAGTGTCTTGAGTGTAAATATAGGTTTACAACTTATGAAAAGATAGAGTATACTCCAATAATTGTAATAAAGAAAAATGGAGAAAGACAACAATTTAATAGACAAAAGATTATAAATGGACTTATTAGAGCATGTGAAAAAAGGCCTGTTTCAATAGAAAACTTAGAAAAACTTACTGATGATATAGAACTTGAGATAAATAATTCTATGGAAAAAGAAATTGAATCGGAAAAAATAGGCGAGATGGTTATAAAGAGGCTAAGAAAATTAGATGAAATAGCTTATGTTAGGTTTGCATCTGTATATAGACAATTTAAGGATATTAATGAATTTAAATCAGAACTTAATAAATTGTTGGATAATTAGGTAAATGGAAAAAGTAGTGGTGATTTTGTGATTGCCACTATTTTTTCATTGAACAATTTTTAAATTTACATAAAAAAAAGTTAAAAAGTTGACATAATGCTTAAAATATGCTATAATGAATATGTCAGGAGAGTTATTAAAGCTATTGTAATTATATATAGCTGTACTCCTTTTTTATAGAGTTAATGCCACATCTGCATGATGCAGTTTTATATATAACAAATTTATTAAGGAGAGATAATAGTATGAAAAGTAGAGTAAGTGTACCGTATGAGGAACTGTTTTGGTATGCATTAAATAGAAGTAAGGTATTTTTTGTGTTTAATGCTACTAAAAAAGTAGAAGAAGGATATTTATTCTTCTGGGAAGGATCATCTTTTTTGAGATTTTGTAAAGATGATTTTTCTTCGTCACTCATTGATGAAGACCTGTATGATGATCAATATCATATTGAGGTTGATTCAAGCAACTATCACGAATTTCCAAAAGAGCAAGAGATATTTATTTTTAGTTAAGATGAAGTTGTCAGTGTTTAACACTGGCAACTTTACTCGATTAGTGGCACTTATATAAATTCAATAACTAAATAATTTGATATATATAGATTTAATAGTAGATATTTTCTACTATTTTTTTTATATGTTTGTGTAAAAAATATATAAAATTTTTTACATAAAATACTAATTTTTAAATGTCGAAAAAAGTCGTTTTTTACAAAATTATGTTGCATTAAAAAGTGGCTAAATTACACATTTTTGTAATAATATACACAACTAAATAGTACACATGTATTACAAGTAAAATATTTGTAATAATT
>HF991981.1:4252-4482 GCA_000433135.1 Clostridium sp. CAG:921 | reverse complement strand
CACGATGATATAATGAGTTTGCACATGGAAAGGATGAGTTTTTATGAAAAGTGATGTTAAAATTTTATGCTTAAGTTTTATTATTACTATTTTTATTACTTTGATAGCATCTACTAGTATATATGCTGCAAAAACTAAGAACCTTACTTTAGTAAAGATAGATGATTCATATGTAGCATATATTGAAGACTTAGAAGATACTTTTAGGTATGCGTATTCTGATACTTTAA
>HF991981.1:0-4189 GCA_000433135.1 Clostridium sp. CAG:921 | reverse complement strand
AGATGAAAATGGAATAAATGTAGTCTTAATAACTAATAATGACATTGATTATATAAGGGCTAATCCATATATATGGATTAAAGACAATGATAACAATGTTATATTAAAGCAAAAGATAAACTTAGAGGATTGTATAACTAAAAATGATATTTTAGATATTAATGAGTTAACTAAAAAAATAAAAGTAAATACAGAAAAAATATCTAAAAATGTAAAAGATAGCAATGAAAAAATTGTTACAATTACAACTGGTAAAACGGACATAGTTGATGATTCTACTAAAGAATATGATTATAGCCTTATAAAAGTTGGAAGTGGGAATAGCACTGCAGATAACTTGGTTGATGCTATAAATAGTATAAAATCATCTGAAAAAAAGAGTAATTATGAATTAATAAATTGTTATAAAAAGTTAAGAGATCTTTATAACAATTTAGTAGAAAATGCTACTTGGCAAAAAGTAGAGGATATGTCTATTTTACAACCAGAAACTTCTTTTAATGATGATGTATACGTTTTACTTATAAGACAAAAAGAAAATGGTAATGTCTTAAAAGATGATATGCAAGTATTAACATGTAAAAGACAAGAAGATTCAGGCGTGCAAGAGTTAAAGAATGTAAGAGAAGTTGAAAAAGCAGTAAAACTACCTGTTACAGGAGAAAACATTGTATTAATTGGAGGATTTTTAGCAGTAGTAGTTGCTATAGTAATGACTTTAATTGTAAAGAAAAAATTAAATAAAGAAGCAAAATAGTGGTGATTTAGATGAAAAAAATGAATGTCATATTAAATGTGCTAATGATAATTCTTTTTATGCTAGCCATAGCTTTTGGATTTAAAATTTTTTCTAAATATTATAACAATCATTTAAATGAAAATGATATAGAGGAGTTTATATCAAACAAATATTTAAATGAAGAAAAGACAAAAGATACTAATAATTCAAATTTAAATGAGGATAACAAAGAAAATGATTACATATATAAGGGATATAAAGTTATAGGAATTATAACAATTGAAAAAGTTAACATTAAATATCCTATAATAGATGTAAATAAAAATAAAGATGAAGCAATGAGTGTATCAGTTATAAAATTTTCTGGTAAAAATTTAAATGAAGTAGGAAATATTACAATTGCTGGTCATAATTATTATGATAATACAATGTTTGCTAAAATCCATAAATTAGATATCGGTGATATGATAAATATTATGGATAATAGTGGTAGAAACATAGATTATCAAGTATTTGACAAGTATAGTACTTCACCAATGGATACAGATTGCTTAAATAGTGTGCAAAAAGATGAAAAAGAGATAACACTTATAACTTGTAGTAGCGGAAATGCTAAAAGACTTGTTATAAAAGCAAGAGAAGTTATTTAAAAGGAGGGAGAACTTTATATGGTAAACCTTTATAGAAAGTTTAATGGCAAAGAAGGAATGCAAAGATTTGTTTTAGTTGCTATTTCTATTGCTGTATTACTAATTCTTTCTGTTGGAATATTCTTCTTAGTAAAATCTGGCATGTCAGTAGAACAAAAAGATTCCGATGCTTTAAAAAATAACAATAATGTTATTTCAAATACTAAAGATTCAGATGATTCTAATAAAAACGATGAAGTGTCAAATTCTAATAAAGAAGAAAAAAGCGAAAATAAAGATGATGCTACTAGTGTAAACTCAGATGATAAAAGTAATACTACAAATTCAAATGGTGTAACAGACAATGGATACGTGGCAAATGTAAATAATTCTAATAATGTAAGTACTAAACTTGAAAATGATACTTCAAATGATGAAGTGTATTTTCAAAAATTTGAAGAAGAATATATAACAAATAAGGAATGGGAAACTTTAGATGTAAGTTGGAAACCAGTTGAGGTAGATGGAAATCTAGTACCTACTGGACTAAATACTTTAAAACCAGTTATTAGTTTAACTAAGTCTTTATCTAAAGATGGTATGCTAAAAACTGGAGATGAGGTAACTTATACAATTGTAGCTAAAAATACTGGAAACACAAATGCTAACAATTTGGTTCTTAGTGATAAAATAGATACAATGTATTTTGAAATTTTAGATTTAGATGGAGCAAGCAAAAAAGAAGATGGAACTCTTGAGTGGACAATTCCATCAATAGATGTAAATAATAGCTTTACAGTAAGTATTAAATTGAAAGTAAAAGATGTAGACGATGATATAGTTGTAAGTTCAGAAGATTTAACTGTAAAAAACATTGCTTATATAACTGGTGATAACATAAAAGATGAAAAATCTAATGAAACACAAAACGAGTATGTAAAACCAGTATTATCATATAGCAAGGTAAGCATTGTAAATGGTGATTTAAATGGAACAAACGCTATAAAAAACGGTGATATAATAACATATGTTATAACAGTTACAAACTCAGGAAATTATATGGCTGAAAATGTAATTGTTAAAGATAGCTTACCAGAAGGCACAGAACTAGTATCTGGTGAGATTGAAAAGACATTTGATATTATAGAAGCAAAGGAAACAAAAAAATTAGAATTTAGTGTTAAAGTTGTAAATGCAAATGAAAGTATAAAAAACATAGCATATGTAAATGATAATAGCACTAATGAAACTGTAAATCCTTCTTTGGATATTTCTAAAACCTCAGAAGTGGAATTTACTTCAAGAATTTTGACTAATAGATTTAGAGCACAAAATGTTGTTACTACTGGTAGTGTAATAAAATATAGTATAAATGTAAAAAACAAATCAAAAGAAACAGATGCAAAAAATGTAGTAGTAAGTGACATGGTACCAACAGGCACAAAACTTTATGTTGATGCAACACATAAGGTTTCTGATAATGCAGTGGTAAAAGATGATAAAATTACTTGGAATGTAGATGTTTCTAAAAATTCAAGTAAAACTTTAAGTTTTTATGTAATTGTTTTAGAAAACGAGGATAGTACAGTTATAAAAAATACAGCTTATGTAAATGATGAACCAACAAGTACTGATAATTTATATGTAAAACCAATTATATCTGGAAATAAAGAATCATTTATAATGAGAAACGATGAATTGATAAAAGTAACATCTTTATTACCAGGCGATAGGGTTATATACAAGATTACTCTAACAAATAGTGGATCTTTAAATAAATTTGTAAGTGTAGAAGATATTTTACCAGATACACTTGAAAATATAAGCATATTATCAAATGATCAAAATGTTAGTGTGGAAGGTAACAAAATTACTTGGCAAGTAGATGTACCAGCAAAAAATGCAAATGGAAATGGTATTGTAGTGCTAGAATATAGTGCAGCAGTAAAGCAAAATGCAACAGGAACTATAAAAAACGGTGTGGTAACGTCAGATGATACTGAGATTACACCTACTGCTGATCCAGTTATAACAGCAAAAAAATTATCACTTGTAAATGGAAATGAATCTAGTGTTGTAACTACTGGAGATGAAATTTTATATCAAATAGAAGTTACAAATACATCTTTAGATGTTGATGCAACTGATATTATAGTAAAAGATATAGTGCCAGATGGTACTAAGCTTATACCAGATAGTATTTCAGGTGTAGATACTTTTACTGTAACTGATAAAGAGATATTATGGAATATTTCAAATATAGAGAAAAATTCAAAAGTTGTAGTTTCATTTAAAGTAAGCGTTACTAAAAATGAGATTATGACAGATGGAGAAAAAACGATAATTAAAAATACAGCGTATGTAAATGATAAAGAAACAAATACTGACAAAAAAGAATATGAAAGAGCTAACTTTATTGTTAATAAAGTAGCAAATAGAAGTATAGTAAAAATTGGAGATAAGATTACATATACAATAACTGTAACTAATAATGGAACAAAATCAGGCAGAAATAATGTTATAGATTTAATTCCTGTTCAAGGCGTGACACTTTCTGAAAATACAATAGTTGCAAGTAAGGGTGAAGCTTTATTTACATCACCAAACTTAAATTGGAATGTAGAACTTGAAGTAGGTGAGAGTGCAACTCTTACATATAGTGTGACAGTAATTTCAAATGGCAGTATAAAAAATACTGTAACTACACCAGATGATACGAAAACAACTGAAACATCAGTCGTTAAAATAACAAAAACTGGAGTAGATAGTGTAAAACCAGGTGGTATTATTACATATAAAATTTTAGCTGAAAATACTAGTG
>HF991980.1:24786-30122 GCA_000433135.1 Clostridium sp. CAG:921 | reverse complement strand
AATATTTGGATCGATGTCATCAGAGCATGAAATATCATGTGTATCTGCTTCAAATGTAATTAACAATATTAATCAAGATAAGTATAATGTAGAAAAAATAGGAATAGATAAATCAGGAATTTGGTTTTTTTATAATGGTGATGTTAAAAATATATTAGAAAATAAGTGGATGCAAGATGAAAGCCATAAGAGTAAAATTGATGATATAATGTTAACATTAAAAAAATTCGATGTTGTATTTCCAGTCCTTCATGGGAAATATGGTGAGGATGGAACTATACAAGGAATATTTGAAATGTCAAAGGTAAAATATGTTGGGTGTAAAGTACTTGGAAGTAGTATTTCAATGGACAAAACTTTCAGCAAAGAAATAGCAAGATTTAATAAAATACCAATAGTGCCATTTATTGCACTTTCAAAAAGTGAATTTGAAAAAATTAGATTAGATGAATTAAAATTTAACAATTTATGTAATGATATAGTAAGTAAGTTGTCACTTCCTGTGTTTATAAAACCAAATAGAGAAGGATCATCTTATGGAGTAAAAAAAGTAACAAAAATAGAGGATCTTAAAGATTCAATCGAGTTTTCTTTGAATTTTGATAATAACATACTAATTGAAAAATACATATCTGAAAAAAAAGAAGTAGAATGTGCGGTTATTGAAAATGAAGGAAATATAATTGCATCTACTCCTGGTGAAATAGTTATTTTGAAAGATGTATATGATTTTGATTCAAAGTATAATGATAAGACATCTTATACAAAAATACCTGCTAAAATATCTGATAAAACTTTGAAACTAATACAAGAATACTCAAAAGTAATATTTAGGTCCTTTAGGCTAAATCAACTTGCTAGAGTAGACTTTTTTGTTACTAAAGATGAGAATGTATATTTTAATGAAGTAAATACAATGCCAGGTTTTACTGATATAAGTATGTATCCTAAAATGCTTATACATGATGGATATTCTTATCAAGAAATTATTGATGTACTAATAAAAAATGCAACATAATTATATAATAATGAGCCGTTAGTCTATTACAGATTAATGGCTTTTTATTGATAAAGCCAAAAAATGAATTGACGTAGAAAAATGTCTATGGTATAATTTTGTTAGTTGGTATTGTTTTTGTGCTTTAGTTTTTATTAAGATTAAGGAGGTGCGCTATATGTGTAATGGTTGTTTGGTAAATAATGATATCAGTTATAATATGATTGAAAATAATGAAATACTTATTGTAAAATTGAATAATTCATATTATAACATTATGGGAAGGGATGGAAGTTTACGCTCAAGAGAAGATTTTTGCAAAATTGAAGAGTTTAAAGACGGTATTGCAAGAGTAACTGATAAGGACTGCTTTGTTAATTTTTTAAGAATTGATGGAAGTCTGGTTTCAAATGAGAGATTTTTAGAGGCTTTTGATTTTGAAGAAGGTCTTGCTATAGTAAAAAGAAAAAATGAATTGTATAATGTACTAAGTAAAGATGGTGTATTAATTTCATTTGAAGATTTTTTTCAAATTTTTGACTTTGTTGATGGAATTGCAAAGATTCAAAGGCAGGATTGTACGTGGAATTTTTTAACTAAGTATGGTCAAATTTTATCATTTGAAAATTTTCTTAGAGCTACTGAATTTAGTTATGGAATTAGTATAGTAAAGAGGCTAAGTGGCAGTTATAATATTATGAACATGTTTGGCAGTATTTTGTTAGAGGAAGACTTTGACTATATTTCAGTGTATGAAAATGCTGCTACATTACTGGCTGTAAGAGATAAAAAAGAATTCATAATTGATTCTAATGGAAAGATTTACTTAAAAAATTAATGGCAGAGTAACTTATGTTTTCATAAGTTACTCTGTTAAATTATTATTTACTATGATATAGTTGGTAAAAAAGTTGCTGCTTAGCAGAAAAATAAGTCAAAAGAAGCTAAAAATCTATAAAAATTGAAAAGTTTATATTTAATGCTTGACATAATATAAAAAAATTGTTATACTTACCACGTAACAATTTTTATTTTTGTTAAATTAAACAAATGGAGGAAAAAGAAATGGTAAAAGTAGAAATTACTGACTATTACTATGAAAAGTCAACTGGCTCATATTTAAAAAATGGAGTTAAGGCAAATAGGATTCCACGGGGTTCAGTTGCTGGTGGATGTGGAACTTTCGTAATGAGTGGAGATCCACCAAAAATGAATATTAGGGTAAGTATTTATTCTAGTATCCTTGATCAAAAAGTAACAGACAGATTTGATATGTATCCAGTTATAAAGAAGTATGGAGATAGAAGAAGGGTGACGGAGAGGTACTGTGCTGATATTTTTACAAAGATTTGTGGTAAAAAGATAGATACCTCAAAGCTAGAGGATCCAAAATCTATGTCTATGAGTGATTTAAGACCAATTATTAATTTTGTAAATAAGGAGTTAATAAAATTGGTGATAGAGGCAGTAGAGTATTAAGAAAAATATTAAACAATTTTTAAAACCCCTTATAGGTGTATGCCTATAAGGGGTAAAATTATTATTTTAATTTAGCATAATATTTAAGTTTTTGTTAAGATCAAGCTTGGAAAATTCATTCAGTTTAATCTTAGCATCTACAGGTGCACTAACAATACAATAGTAATAGGTTCCTTGAGGTAAAACGATGCTAGTAGTTTTGCCATCATTTAATTGAAGCTCATCAATTAAGACACTATTATTGTTGTATAGTCCTATTGTTAAGTGGGGTATGTTGGTTGTGTATGACAATGTGTACCCTTTTTCAAGCACAATATGCATTGTTTGTAGTACGTCTTTTCCTGTTATTTCAAATTTGAAAATGTCACTTTCTTGTACAAATCCAGTTGGTACGCTAGCAATGCTGTAATAGTAAGTACCAGCCTTGAATGGAAACTTCTTTCTTACAGGATAGTTTGAATATATAAGATTTTTTTCATTATCATATATATTAAATTCAGCCTGAAGTTCAACTCCACTTGCATCGGTTACATTAAACATCAAATCTGAGATACCATTGTTAATAACCTCAGAAGTTTGCATTAATGAATTAGCTTCAGTTTCAGCTTCAGTTTCAGTTTCTGTTTTTGCTTCTGCTTCAGTTTCAATTTCTACAATTTTTTTTAGTAGTTTTTGTTGTTCTTTAGATTTTTCATCAACAATTACTAGCAACGCTATAAAAAGTGCTACTAAAAATAATTTGTACCAGTTAATTTTTCTTAGAAATTCCATATTTTTCTCTCCTAGTCTTGTTTTTTTAATTAGTAATCTAAAATATATGCTATGCTAATAGACTCCTAAGTTCTCATTGGTATATTCTCCTTTCAAATAGTTATTGAAAATTAGTATAACGATTTTCATGGTATTTAGTATATCATAAAATTAAAATTATGTCAACTTATATAAAATAATATATATAAAATAATACTTAGATTTCAATGAGATTTATTCTTTTTTTCAAAAAAATTACAAAATTGTAGAAATAGCTTCACAAATATTTAAAAATATTGTATAATTTGAGGTGTAACTTTAGTTAAGAAGAGGTAGTTTATGGAAGAAAGTTTTTTGAAAGAAAATTTATTTAGATATATATGTTTAGTTGTGTTTTGTTTTGCTACGATTTTTTTATTTAGTTATTTTAATGTTGCAAAAACTAGTCTGAAAGACAGTAAAAATGCAAACTTGGTAATTTATGGAGATAACATATCAACTGCATATACTCCATTTATACAAGATGATGGAATATACATATCTGTTGATACAATTTCAAAGGTGATAGATAGTTACATTTATTACGATAAACAAGCAACAAAGGTTATAATTACTACAGAAGATACTGTTTTAAAGTTCAAGATAGATGAGAATAAAGCACATAGAAATTTTGTTGAAGAGAGTATATCAACACCTGCAAGATTTATAAATGACATGGCATATATTGATATAAATTTAGTTAAAGATTTATATAATATAATAGTTTCGTATAATGAAGAAACTTCAACAATATCGATAGATAAAACAAATGATGGAAATCAAGTTGTAAAGTATAATTTTACAAATGTATATGAAGATTTAAAGACAAATTCTAATGTACTTAAAATATTAAACAAGGGAAGTAAAATAACTGTTTATACTGAGAGTTTAAAGCATAATAGGTGGTATAAAATTAAAACAGAAGATGGAATTATTGGGTATATTTCAAAAAATAGTGTTGATGTGTCAAATAATTTATCAGATAAAATCAGTAATAGTAATAACTCAGAAAATGCAGAAAAAATTAATATGTTTTGGCAATATGGTAGCGAGTTATCAACACTTGGAGATAAAATAGAAGGTGTAAATGTTGTTTCTCCAACTTGGTATGAATTAAAAAATGCAGAAGGTGATATATCATCAAAAGCAAGTTCTAAATATTTAGAAAAGGCAAAGCAAAATGGATATGAAGTATGGCCAATAATTACAAATGGGATAGATGATGTAAATTATACTGCTGCAGATACATCTGCTATGGTAAATAGTGAATATAACAGGGAGAAGTTTATAAAAAACTTAGTTGAAATATTAAAGAAAGATAAAGTAGATGGCATAAACATAGATTTTGAGGCAATGAGAACTGAAGATAGAGACGTGTTTACACAGTTTGTACGTGAACTTGCACCAATACTTAGGAATGCAGGTTTAAAGGTTTCTGCGGATATATATTTTGTTGCATATGTTGATAGAAAAGGTGTGGGTGAAGCAGTAGATTATGTTATGCTTATGGGTTATGATCAAAGAGGAAATTGGTCAAGTGTTGCAGGTTCTATTTCTGAGATAAGTTGGGTTGAGGAAAATATAGAGTCGTTAATGAACGATTCTAAAATACCAGCAAATAAAATAATACTTGGAATTCCATTTTATACTAGGCTTTGGACCCAAAAGACAGGAGCTACTAAGCCAACAACAACTGTATATACAATGGCTAATTGTCAAACATTTCTAAAAAATAATAATTTGCAAGCAACTTTAGATGAAGCTTCGGGTCAAAATTATGCAGAATATACTAAGGGGAATACTACATATAAGCTATGGATTGAAGATGCTGATTCTGTAAAAAGAAGGATTGAGACTGTAAATAAGTATAACTTAGCTGGAGTTTGTGCTTGGAGGAAAGGTTTAGAAACTCAAGATATTTGGAAAGTTATAAATGATACTTTAAAGAAGTAGTTTTGTTATATTATATAGTAAAAGTACAAAATACAAATAAGGAAAATTAGTATTTAAAAGATGCTAATTTACCTTATTTTTTTTATAGAAAATAAAGTAATTTTCAAAATATAAATTA
>HF991980.1:18218-24738 GCA_000433135.1 Clostridium sp. CAG:921 | reverse complement strand
AATATTTAGCAGCAAATAATTGACATAATTTATGGCATGTGATAAAATCTAAAAGAATTAAAAATTTATGTTACTACGAATGTAGGAAAGGAGAAGTTATGTTTGTAAAAGGAATTAATATAATTAACATCTCAGGAAAAATTAAAAGAAAGCAATATGAGTACGTTTTTAATGAAATTATGAAAAAAAGGGATACAGAAAGAGTTGGTATTCTTTTAATAATAAATTCAGAAGGAGGGTCTGTGACACATACATATGCAATATATGATCTTTTAAAGAGTTCTGGAATTCCAATTACCACCGTAGCATTAGGTGCATGTATGAATATGGCAGCACTTTTATTTTCACTTGGAGCTAAACGTTTAGTTTCAGATAATACTTTGTACATGCTAAACTTTGCAACTGATAAGGGGGATTTTGAAAATCTTAGTAGGGTAAAATCTACTTTTGAAATGGAAAAACAGCGCTATTTTATGGAGAAAATTGTAAGGAAAATGAATCATTGACTACAAAATTTTTGAAGCGTAAAAATGAAATTCTTGAAAATAAGGTAATTGAAGCAATAGTAGCTACAAGTAATTGTAGTGCTGAAAAGATTAGTCAGTTATTTTATAATGAAAACGAAAACTTTATTGAAAGAGACGAACTCTTAGATCTTGGAATTGCCACAGATAGATTATCATCATATGAGATAATATCCCATTATGTGTTTGGTTTTAAACTTAAGTAATGATAAATTTTTAGCTTATGTATATAGTATGGTTTATTTAACATATTATGTACATAAGCTACTTTTTATATAGTTCTTTTATTGTTTGTTATATTTGACAAAGTGATAAGAAAATTATATAATATTGATTGGCTAAAAAAATTTGTATAGGAGAGTTGAAATGTTAATCAGTCCAAAAGAAATAAATAAAATATTGTCTGTAACAGAAAATGATGTATCAATTAGAGGAAAAAAATACTTTGAACAATCTAGGGTAAAAGTAGCTAAATTTAGTTATAACTCGGATGTGTCATATAAATCTAAAACTTATGTTACAGGATCTATGATTTATGAAGTTGAAATCGAGAAAAAGGATAATTATTTAGCTTTCAAGTGTGATTGCCCAGTATCAGGAAAAAGAAATACACCTTGTAAACATGTTATAGCATCTATTTTTGATATGTACATTTATCCAGAAAAGTATATGGAATTTAATAAAAAGTCTGAGAACTTGGATATAGATGAAAATTATGCAATTGGTAAGTCATATAAAGATATTCAAAATGAAATTAATCAAAATGGTGGGATAATATCATATTATGAAAATTATGACAATGTCGAATTAATGAATGATACACATGATGTTGTTATATTACCATATCTAAAACTAGAAAAAAGCTTAAATAGTTATAGTTTATTTGTGAGTTTTAAGGTTGGAAAAGATAAATTTTTTGTGATAAAAGATTTGCTTGAATTTGCTGAGGCAATCAAAAATACTAAAAAGTTAAAATATGGTAAAAATTTTGAATTTTTTCATAGTAATAATGCTTTTGATGAAAAGTCAAAAAAAATTGTTGAGTATATTTGTCAGTATGAAAATAATTTTTTAGCTATATCTTCAATAAGTAAAAATACAATAGAACTAGGAAAAGAGTATAAGTCTTGTATTCCTTTAAATGGAGGATTCTTAGATGAGTTTTTTGATATGTATGTTGGAGAGACTTTAAGTATTAATACAGAGGATACTATTAGGTTAGTTGATATGAATCCGGATTTAAAATTTTCTGTTGAAGAAAATATGGATGAAGGAAACTTAAAAATAGTAAATGAAAATGGAGATCTTGTTTTATTATTTGGATCAAAATTTATGTATATTGTGTATAACAATATGCTACATAGGTGTACAAATGATTTTTTTTGCAAAGTTTCACCTTTTTTAAAGGCTTATGGAAAAATGAAAAGTGATACTTTAGAGGTAAGTAAAAAAGATGCGGCAAGTTTTTGTGAATACCTAGTCCCAAGTATAAAGGAGTTAGTAAAACTAGACGTACCAGCAGAAATTGTTACAAGATATAGTCCTCAGGAATTAGCGGTAAAAGTTTATTTAGATATAGATGATAAATCTAATATTATAGCCAAGGTAAAGTTTTGCTATGGTGATGTTGAGTTTAATCCATTTGCAACCAATTTAAGCTTAGAGTGTAATAGAAATATAAAAAGAGAAATAAAAGTAAAGAAAATTTTTAGTGATTACAAATTCACGGTAAATGAAAAAAAAGAGTATTTGTCTTTGAAAAATGAAGATGATATATATGAGTTTTTAACTGATGGAATAAATTATTTTATGCAAAAATTTGAAGTACTGGTTACTGATAAGTTAAAAAATAAGCAGATCATAAGTAATAAAGCTTTAAATATTGGAGTTAGAATAAAAAATAATTTACTAGAAGTAAGTGTTGATGATTTTGAAATGGACGAAGAAACTCTTGAAAATATATTAAAAAGATATAGTCAAAAGAAAAAATACTATAGGTTAAAAGATGGAACTTTCCTAAATCTTGAAAATTCAGGAATAGACGCAATTAGTAATTTAAATGAGAATTTAGGAGTGTCTACTTTTGAAATAGCTAGTGGTAAATTTAATTTACCAAAATATAGAAGCATATATTTAGATACTCTTTTAAAGGAAAGTACTAATATTAATGCAAATGTAGATAGTTCATTTGCAAAAGTTGTAAATGAAGTAAAAAATGTTGAAGAAAGTTCATATGAAGTGCCAAGTTGTTTAAATGGTATTTTAAGAAATTATCAAAAAACAGGATTTAATTGGTTAAAGATGTTAGACAAATATAACTTTGGTGGAATACTTGCAGACGATATGGGGCTTGGTAAAACAATTCAAATAATTGCACTTTTAATAGATGCAAAAATAAATAAAGAAAAAAGTATTAAAAATAATGAGAGCAAAAGCAGTAGCAAAGATCAAAAAGAAAGTTTTACTTCAATTGTTGTGTGTCCAAGTTCATTATATATAAATTGGGAAAAAGAGATAAAAAAATTTGCACCAGATATTAATGTATTGGTTGTATCTGGTAGTGCAAAATCTAGAGAAGAACTAATTCAAAGTTTAGATAAAGTAGATGTTGTTTTAACGTCATATGATCTTTTAAAAAGAGACATAGAATTATATAAAGAGTTTACTTTTAAGTATGCCATTGCCG
This sequence comes from Clostridium sp. CAG:921, assembly GCA_000433135.1. Lineage (GTDB taxonomy): Bacteria > Bacillota > Clostridia > TANB77 > CAG-465 > CAG-465. Next base: position 21,528 of record HF991980.1, on the reverse strand, counting down.
ATGAAGCACAATATATAAAAAATAATAATACAAAAAATGCAAAAGCACTAAAACAGATAAATGCAACAACTAGGTTTGCACTTACTGGAACTCCAATTGAAAATTCACTTTCTGAGCTTTGGTCAATTTTTGATTTTTGTATGCCTGGTTATCTTTTTAGTTATAAAAAATTTAGAGATGATTATGAAGTACCTATAATAAAAGATGATGAAAAGGGTATTTTAAAAAAATTACAAAAAATTGTAGCACCATTTATACTAAGACGTATGAAAACAGATGTATTAAAAGAATTACCAGATAAAACAGAAACTATAATGTATAGTCAAATGGATGAAACGCAGCAAGAATTGTATAATGCTTATCTATTAAAGGCTAGAAGGGAAATGCAAGAAGAAATTGATGAAAATGGATTTGAAAAAAGTAAGATGAAAGTTCTTGCAATGATAACAAGGCTTAGGCAAATATGCTGCCATCCTTCACTTTTTATAGAAGATTATACTGGGCAAAGTAGTAAACTTGAACAATGTATGCAAGTAATAAAAGATGCAATTTATGCTGGACATAAAATATTAATTTTTTCTGGATTTACTTCTATGTTTGATATTATAACAAAAAGATTAGAAAAAGAAGAAATACCTTATTTTATGCTAACAGGAAAAACAAAGGTAGAAACAAGAATACAAATGGTAGATGAATTTAATACAAGAGACGATGTAAAAGTGTTTTTGATTTCTCTAAAAGCTGGTGGAACAGGTCTTAATCTTACAGGCGCTGATATGGTTATACACTATGATCCATGGTGGAATTTATCTGCTGAAAATCAAGCTACAGATAGAGCATATAGAATTGGTCAAAGAAATAATGTACAGGTATTTAAACTTATTTCATCTGGAACAATAGAAGAAAAAATAATTAATTTACAAGAAAGAAAGAAAGATTTGACTAACTCTGTAATATCTAATAATACTAAATTTATAAACACTATGAGTAAGGAAGAAATTATGGAGTTATTTAAAGTATAGAAAATCTTATTTTATTAAATTAAAAACGCTTAAATGTTTATTTAGGCGCTTTTTTTTACAAAAAAGTATTATAAAAAGTATATACATAATAACATAAATATATGTTTAAAGTAAAAATTTAAGCATCTTCTTTTTTTGCTAAAACTAGATAAAATATTATGCTATTTTACGCAAACTTCTACAAGAAATTTAGTAAAAAAGTATTAGAATATATATTATCTGGCAAAATTTTTAGTATTTCATCTAACATATAATCACCTTAACTTATATAAATATAAATATTAATATTAATATTAATATTTATATTTATATAAGTTAAGGTGATTATATGTTAGATGAAATACTAAAAATTTTGCCAGATAATATATCAAATGAAATAAGAAATATAGGAACAAGTGGGAATTTTAATGAAATAAGGTTAAGAGTAGGAAAACATGGAATTGTTGTAGTTGCAGATATTGAGGTATACTTGTCTTGTATTGTAACTTTAAACGATTTACTCGAGATATTAATTAAAGTATCTAAAAATTCACTTTATGCAATTCAAAATGATATAAACAACGGATTTACAGTTATAAAAGGTGGACATAGAATTGGAATATGTGGTGAGGTAGTAGTTGAAAACGGAGTTATTAAGAATATAAAAAATATAAATAGTATGAATATACGTGTTGCAAGACAAGTGATTGGATGTGCAGATAAAGTAATTAAATATATAATAAAAGATGGAAAATGTCAAAATACTTTAATAGTTTCACCCCCTGGATGTGGAAAAACTACGCTTTTAAGAGACGTTATAAGACAATTAAGTAGTGGCGTTGAAAGTTTAGGATTTAGAGGCGTAAATGTTGGAGTAGTTGATGAAAGAGGTGAGATAGCATCATGTTTTAATGGAATTATTAACGTAGATTTAGGACTAAGGACTGATGTTATGTCTAACTGTAAGAAAAGTGATGGAATAAATATGCTAGTTAGAAGTATGGGAATAAATGTAATTGCAACAGATGAAATAGGAAAAAACGAGGATATAGATGCCATTAGATATGCAACATTAAGTGGCGTAAAACTTGTGTTTACAATGCACGGAAAGGATATTGAAGATATAAAACTAAAAGAAGGAGTAAGTAAAATGTTACATGATAGGTTGTTTGATATTGTAATAGTTTTAACGAATAAACCCAAAGTTGGAACTATAGAAAAAATTCATGAACTTGGAGGTCACATATGATAGGAGCAAAAATAACAATTTCAATTTTAATTATTTTACTATCTGCATATATTGGAAATATAAAAGCATCTAAACTTAAAAATAGAGAATATATATTACGTGACATGCTAACTTTTTTAGAATTGGTGAAAAATGAAATAAGTTACATGTTAAGTTATCTTCCAAATGCTTATGAAAGTTCAAGACAAAAGTTAAATACTACTTTAAAAGATGCAATAGGAAATATAGTAGTAGACATGTTAAATACAGATAGTACATATATTATTTCTAAGAGTATATCAGAAAATATAGGTAATATTAATGAACTTACTGAGTATGATAAGAATGTTATAATATCAACACTAAATAATATGGGAAGAAGTGATTTAGACTCACAGGTAAATATAATTAACAATAGTATAAGTATTCTTGAAAATCAGATTAAAGAGGCAAATGAAATTAAATTAAATAATTCAAAAATGTATAAAACAATAGGAGTGATTGCAGGAATAATGGTTGTTGTAATTTTCATTTAAAAAGGGGAAGATTATTATGGATATAGATTTACTTTTTAAAATTGCAGGTATTGGAATATTAGTGGCAGTACTAAATCAAGTGTTAACAAAAGCAGGCAGGGAAGATCAAGCTATGATGACAACACTTACAGGTCTTATAATAGTTTTGATGATAGTAATATCTCAAATTAGTACTCTTTTTGAAACTGTAAGAACTGTATTTAAGTTATAAAGGTGAAACATATGGAAGAAATATTTAAAATAGTCGCTTTTTGTATTGTATCAGTTTGTTTAATTTTGGTAATACGTGAACAAAGAAGTGAAATAGCTCTTCTTCTTACAATATTTACTTCGGTATCATTGCTTTTAATAATTGTGTATAAGCTAGAAGGTGTGTATCAACTTTTGTCCACACTTATTGAAAAATCAGGTATAAATAAAGATTTTTTAGCAATTATAATGAAAATAACTATAATTGCTTATGTAGTTGAATTTGGAAAGAATATATGTCAAGATGCATCTCAAAATGCAATTGCTACAAAATTAGAAATGGCGGGAAAGGTAAT
>HF991980.1:17957-18204 GCA_000433135.1 Clostridium sp. CAG:921 | reverse complement strand
GCGGGAAAGGTAATAATTGTAGTATTAAGTTTACCAGTTATGACAAGTCTTGTTAATATATTAGTAGGACTTATATGAAAATATTAAAAAAAATAACTTGCAATAGATATGAAGAAGAAAAAAAAAGAAATAAATTAGTATTAAATAAAGAAAGTAATAAAGAAAGCAATAAAAAAGACAATAAAAAAGACGAAAGAAGAAAAATAAAAAAAATACTAAAACTAAATAAAAATATTATATTTAAAGC
>HF991980.1:15427-17948 GCA_000433135.1 Clostridium sp. CAG:921 | reverse complement strand
AAATAAAAATATTATATTTAAAGCAAATACCTTACATTTAGAAATAATTATAGTATTTATCATATTACTTTTTTTAACAAGCTTTTTTAATTGTATTACTTCAAAAAATTATGTTATTTATGCAGTAAAAACTGATAATAAATCTGAGATTAATACAAAAAATGTAGAAGAGGTAAAAGACTCAGTAGCAAACAATTTAAATTTAGATGAGTACGTAAATTCTTTAAATGAATATGTAAAAGAAAGTGGAATAGATGAATTTAACTTAGAAGAGATATCAAAAGACTTAGTATCAGGTGAAAATGTCGATTTTAGTAAGGCTAGTCTGAAACTTTTAAATATTTTTGGAAAAGAAATTATATCAGTTTTTAAATCATCTATTTTGATATTTATAATAATTGTAATACTTGCAGTAATAGATAGCTTGCAAATAGAAGAAAAAAGTGATGTATCACAAATTGCAAAACTGGTGTGTTTCTTTGCTATAGCAACAATTTCAATATCTGAATTTATAAGAGTACTTTTAGATTTTAAAACTGTTATAACTAATATAACTACATTAATGCAGATAATATCACCTTTTTTAGTAGCGGTATTAATTGCAACAGGAGCAATTAATACTGTTGGTATAATACAACCATTATTACTTTTTCTTGCAAGTCTTATAGGTTTTATAATAAATTATGTAGTAGTTCCTTTGATATCACTTTCGGTTGCTTTTAATGTAATATCAAGAATTTCAGATGATATAAAGCTAAATAAAATGTCAAAAATATTAAATAGTGGTGGACTTTGGATAATTGGAGTAGTATTTACAGTATTTTTAGGAATACTTTCACTTGAAAGTTCACTTAGTACGTCTGTTGACACATTAGCTGTAAAAACAACACAAGCAGCAGTGTCAAATTTTGTACCAGTAGTTGGAAAATTTTTTTCAGATAGTTTTGAAACCGTAGTTGGTGCAACAAAAATAATATCAAAAGTTGGAGGTATATTAGGGGTTATTGTTGTAATTTTAGTAGTAATTACTCCAGTTATAAAAATAGCTGCAATAATGTTTATATATAAAATACTTGCAGTGCTAATTGAACCTATATGTCATCAAAAAGATGTTTCTGAGTATGTAGAACTGTTTGCAGATACATATAAAACCTTACTTGGAATTTTAATAGGTGTATCAATACTTTTTATAATATCAATTGGTATTATTTTAAACTTAGCTGGAAGTGTTATAAAGTAAAGGGGGAAAATTATAATGATAGGAATAATAAAAAATTGGATAAATGTACTTTTATGTCTAGGAATATTTATGATGATAGCAAAGCTATTTTTGCCTAAAAATAAAATTAGAAAATATGTACTTTCACTTATGGGAGTGATGAGTGTAATTGCAATACTTTCACCAGTAATAGATGTATTTAAAAGTGGCGAACTTGAAAGGAGTATTAAATCAGTTATATCAAATATAGATGCAACGTCAGCAAATAATATAGATACTAAAAATATCAGCAAATCACAAACAGATACAGTAAAACAAAGTTTTGTAAATAGCATAAAGGCAGATATAACAAATAAATTAAAAGATAAAGGTATTACTGTAAATAAAATTGAAATTTTTATGAGTGATAACTATGATATTGAAAAGTTAGAAATAAACATAAAAAAGGGAACAGATGGTACAAGCATTGATAGTGTTAACACTGTAGTAAAATATGTAAAAGATGAATATAAAATTGAATATTCAAAAATAGAAGTGGTGGAGGAGGAGTAGTTATGAATTATCTTGAAACAATAAAAAACATAACAAAAGATAAAGAAAAAAGGACACAAAATTTAGTTTTACTAGTAATTCTTTTAGTTATACTTTTAATTTCAATTAATTTAATATTTGATAAAAACAGTAATAACGAGTCAAATATTACAAAAAAAGCAGAAAGCGATGAAAATGTAAGTAGTGTAAGTAATAACATAGATCAAACAGATTTGGAGAAAAAATTAGAAAATATTTTGTCACAAATATCTGGAATAAGTGATGTTTCAGTAGTATTAACTTATTCTCAAGATACAAAACAAAATGTAGTGTATAACACAAAAGAAGAAATAAAAGATGGAAATTCATCAAAAGAGGCATCTGTTGCATATAATGAAACTAGTGGAAGCAAGACGGCAATTGTAGAATCTGTTGAACTTCCAAAAATAGAGGGAGCAATTGTTGTTGCTAAAGGAGCAAATAGTGTTGAGATTAGATCGAAGATTGCATCTGCTATTTCTAGTGTTACAAATATAGCTGCATATAAAGTTCAAGTGTTTGAAAAACAAGGATAGGTGAGATTTATGAAAGTTATAAAAAGGAGTTCACTAGCTATAATGTCATTACTTTTTATGCTAGTTGTAGCTGGATATATAAATTATAAATATAATCCTGAAAGAGAAAAAAATCTTGGTCAAACAATATATGTAAATGGAAAAGATAGTTTTAAATATGAAAACGTAAGTATATATGGAAATAGCAATGAGGAAA
>HF991980.1:0-15376 GCA_000433135.1 Clostridium sp. CAG:921 | reverse complement strand
GTAATGCAAAGAGTGTAAATTCAAATGTGACAGATAAAAAAGAGATAAATAATGAAAGTGATAAAACAAGTAATGATTCTATATCTGTATTTAGATACGATAGAGACAATATGTTTTCTGAAATGAGTGAGAATTATAACAAGATAATAGCAAATGAAAATACATCAAAAGATCAGGTAAATGAATATCAAAAAAAGTTAAATTCTTTAATTGAGGAAAAAAATCTTATAACAATGGTTGAAAACGTTATAAAATCAAAAGGAATTGATGATATAGTTATTATTCCAACAAGCAATGATAATATTAATGTAGTGATAAGCTCTAAAGAAGAACTAAAAAAAGATCAAATTGCAATAATTCAACAAATTTTAGTGGATCAACTTGGTGCAAATGCAAACAAAATAAGTATTACTACAAAAAATTAATTTTAAGCATAAAAGTTATGCGTAGTATGTTACAAGAATATATTGATATGAATGACTCGACTATAATATAACTAAAAAATCATAGCCGAGTCCAATCTTATGTTTATTCTTGATATCCAGAAAGTATATTGTTTTTAACTTCGCTTTTTGACATATCTTTAAATAAATCTGTAATATTTTGAGTAATAACATTTTTAGAAATTTCTAAATTGCTATTAAAACTAGTTTTTAATAGATCACTTTCTTTATTTTTATAATCTTTTTTTGCATCATTTTCGTTTTTATAATAATATTTAATATTTGCACTTGTAATATTATCGTTTTCATCAAAATTATATGTAGTAACAGTTTTTATTATATATGTGTTAATAATGTTATAAAATAAGTTATTATTTCCAAGATACCTAGTATGAATTATAGCATTATTTGTTTCAGAAATATCGTATTTTACAGTTTCAGAAGCAGTTTTTAAGTTAGAGTCTGCAATATTATCATTAGATGATGAAACTTGAAAAACACATATATATAGTCCAAATAGCAAAAGTATAACAATAATAACAATCAATGCAATATTTATAAATTTAAAATTTTTCAAGTTACTCACCTCTTTCATTTGAAATATTTCTATTTCCAGACATACGTGTTACAATTCCGTCTTTTTTTACAAAAATAGCATTGTCTGTTGTAATATTATTTAGATCGTCTTTAATTATTGAATCAATTGTAACATCAGTTTTTCTATCATCTATTTTATAAACAGTATTTCCTTTTCTTGATATTTTCATATTTGATACATTATCTTTTTGACTTTCTTCATATGCTTTTTTTGCATAATACTTTGATGTATAATAATTTTCGTATGTAGTTTTGGTGTTTATACCATTTTCAAAAGTGTACTCTACAACATATTTGACAAAATTTGATTGGTCAGTACTTGGATTTTGATAGTATGTTGTGCAAGATAGTAAATTATCACTTACATCATAGATTCTTAAAGCGTACTTACTACTGCTTATTCCAGAAAGCTCTAAAGTATTAGAAGTAATGTGATAGTTGTTATAAAAAACAAAAGTAAGAATAATCATTAGCAGTAAAGTAACTAAAAAAATTGTTAGTCTTTTACTAGACATGTATATCACCTCCATCTGATTTGAGTATACCATTTGTATTAGAAAATTACAACTTATTTTGTAAATCTTTTTTGTCTAGTTTTGTCGAAAAATGTCGATTAAAAAAATAATGATTGACAATTAAATACGAATGTTGTAATATGTTTTTGTATTAAATTATTGATACATTGTTTATTATTCAATGTAGGAAAGGAATAAATTTGCACTTAAGATCACCACCGCTTTTTATGTATGTAGACAAAAACTAATAACTAACAAAAAGGAGAAATTATTAAATGAAGAAAAAATTATCTATACTTTTAGCATTTATTACGATGACAATGTTGCCATTTACTAATTCATTTGCTTTTGAGGTAACCAAAGAAGCACAGTTTAATGATGTTTTGCTTGAAAGTAATGGAGAAGGTAATAATTTTGTAAGTACATGTTCTTCAGACAATGTATCAAATTATTTGAAAGATTGCACTAGTGGAGGAGAATTGAAGTATTCTAATATGTATTTCAATGGCAATAAACTTTCTGCAGCTGCAATGCTTAATAATTGTACATCAAATGTGGCATATGTTAAAGTACGTGTAACTCAGGGAAGTGGATATGGTAGGACAGTTGCATCTGCAATTATTTATCCTAGTGATGGTGCAAAGTCACTTTTTAAGGGAGCAAGTATAACAAGAAATGCAGTAACAAATTTATGGATTGAGGTAGTTTCTACAGGTGGAGTTGCAACTTGTGATATGTCGTATTCACTTTACGTTGAATAAGACTTAATGTAATTTTTTATTGGCAAAGGTTCACTAATTTTGCAATTGCAATTTTATTGGGCTTTTGCTGCTTTTTTAATAGAATTTTGATTGAATAAAAGAAAAAAATGGATAAAACTAAAGTTTCAAAGAAATATTGACTTACTTTACAATTATCCATTTTTTTTAATTTCACCATATTTATTTTTATATTAGTTATATAAAAAGTAAAAAATAATAAAATTAGTTAATCAACTATGTATGAAGAAGTTATGTTTGTTATAATTTCATTTTTTCTCATTCCAAAAAATAAATTAGTTAAATCTTGAGTAATTACATTTTCTGAAATTTCAATACTATTTGAAAAATCAGTTTTTAATGTTTTTTCATTTTTTGATTTATAATCTTTAATTGCATCATGTTGTTTTTGATAATAATATTTAACATTAGCACTTGTAACAGTATCATTGTTATCAAGTGTATATGTAGTTACAGTTTTTACAATATATGTGTTAAAAATATTGTAAAAAAGGTTATCATTTCCTAAAAATCTTGTATGTACTATTTTATTATCATTTTCTTCAAGACTATATTTTAGAGTATTTGATATAGCTTTTTCGTTTTCTTCAAATTCTATTTTAGGAAGATCTGTAACTTGAAAAACAAATATGTGAAAAAAAGTTAGGATAAGTGATGAAACAATAAAGAGCAACGAAATATTCATAATTTTAAATATATTCAAATTATTCACCTCTTTTTAATTCTTTATTCCCATGAACTCGTGTTACAACACCATCTTTTATTACAATTATATAGTCTTCTTTTAAGACTTCATCAAGACTAGCTTTAATTATCGTATCAATACTAGAAGTATTGATGGTTTCATTTTTATTACTAGTATCGATTTTTTGTATTTTATATACTACATTTTCTTTTTTTGAAATATCCATATTATCAGTATTTTCTTTTAAACTTTCTTTATATGCTTTTGTTGCGTAATATGCAGATGTATAATAATTTTTATGAATTATTTTTGTGTTGATTCCATCTTCGAATAAATACTCTACTACATATTTTGAAAAACTCGTTTTTTCCTTACTTGGATCGCTATAATAAGATACGTAGGTTAGTAAATTATCAGTTATAGTATATACTTTTAATATAGAAGACTCAGAACTTATTCCAGATAATTCTAAAGCAGAGGAACTTATTCTAAAAATACTGTAGTATCCAAGTATTAGAGAAAAAAATATAAGCATAATTACAAGAAAAAAGGTAAGTTTCTTACTTGACATATATGTCACCTCCATGATTTTTAGTATATCATTTATGTTATCTTTTTACAATATATTTCTACATAATTCGAGTGTCAAGTTTTGTCGAAAAATGTCAGTAAAGTTTAAGAAGAATTTCAGAAAAATTTCTAAAATAATAAACATGAAAATAATAAAATGATAAATTAAGAAAGTTCAATAAATTTGAAAAATAATTTTTACAAAATATAAAAAATAAAAATGAAAAGTATAAAAAATATATAAATATGAAGTAGAAATATGTGTAATTTTGTCGATTTTTTAGCATAAAAAGACAATTAATAAAGACAAAAGTGCAATAAAAAAAGAAGTTAAAAATAAGTATTAAAAACTGGGAAAAACAGACAAAAACATGAAAAATTATAAGTATATTACAGTAATGTTACACTAACGTAAAAAAAAAATTACATTAAATAGTTTTGTTGAAAAAAAGAGGAAAATATGATAAATTATAGTCATGTAATAATGAGAATAAAAAATTACTTTTTTGTAAAAAATATATATGAACAAAAGATAATATTATGCAGTTAAAATTAAATGATTGTATTTTGTACATTTTTGATTAGTTTAAATTTTAACTATTTTATTTTGTTTTTAATTGCATTTAAATTAAAAGAAAAGGAGATTGTTATGGCAAGTTGTCTAGGTATTTATTTGAATAATAGTGTTGTCAAATATGCAAAATTAACATCTGACAATGGTAACAATGTAAAAATTGAAAGTTATGGCGTTAGATTTATAAAAGAAAGCCAAATGGATACTTTAAAAAATATAGTAGATGAAACCAATTCAAGTAACACACCTATTATAATGAATCCTCAAGGCAGCAGATTCATAAATTACCAGATGTTTGATCAAGTACAAAATTCTGGAGTTGCAAATGATGTTGCAAAAATGGAATTTGAAGCTTGGTGTGAAAAAAATGCAAAAGTTCCAGATAGATATACTTATATATTTAAGAATGCAGAAATAAAAAATGAAGAAAATAAATTTAATTCGGTAATAGATTTTACTGAAAAAGCTTTTTTAAAAGAATATCAAAAAATTGGTGAAAACGATGTTAGTGCAATTTATCCACCAGAATTATTGCTTGGAAGATTAGTTCCAAAAGAAGAACAAAACTATATGCTTATTAATTTAGACAATGCACTTTCTTTGCAAGTATTTTTAGATGGAAAACTAAGAGATATAAGATTCTATGATGTTGGTATGGAACAAATTTTAAACGACTTTGCAGCAAAACTTGGATCATATCAAAAAGCCTATGAAGCATGTAAACAGTTAAACGTTTATTCTGATGATGCAGCTAATAATGATAAATTACTAGAATCTATAGCTGAACCTGTGTTACAGGAAATCCTTAGAAATATAGCTGGTATGGCAACTAGGTATAAAGGTAAAATAGCAAAAGTAATTTTAACAGGTACAGGAATTGTATTTACAAATATAGATATATTAATACGTGAATTTATAAATTTAAGATGCGAAATATTAAAACCTGAATGTATTAATGTAACAAATATAAGAAATATTGCAGAGGCACTTGAAACTACGCTTGCAATTTCACTTGCAAATGAATACTTCATTCAGCAAGATACAGATTTAAATTTTATGGTTTCAAACTCTAAATTAAAAAGGGAATTTAATTCATTTTTTGCTAAGCTATTAAAACCAAATCAAAAGAAAAATGTACAACCAAAAAATGTTAATAAAAATGTTTCACAAAATAGTAATATGCAATCTATGAAAATGGCACCAAATGCTAGCATGAATCCTAATAATATTGGTATGCAGGCAAATCAAAAAGGTCCAAATGGTAGCATGCAAAAGCAAAATATATTTGCTACAATGTTTAATAAACAAAGTCCTTCACAGCAAGCAAGTAGTGAGGCAATAGGTGCTTTTGTTGTTACTGATACAACAGATTTTATAGCAATGTGTGTAGGAATTGTTGCAGTAGTGGTATTGGTTGCATATACGTCATTTACACTAATATATACAAAAAGTGTAAATGATAATTTAAAGAAAATTGAGTCTGCTAAGACAACAATACAAAAAAATACTGCTTCTGTTAAAGCTGATACTAGCTATATAAGTGCTTCAACAACAAAATATCAAGAGATTAATAGTAAAGTTTCTGATGTTGTTGAAAAGATAGAAAATAACAAAATAGGAAAATTTAGCACATACAATGTAGCATCATTTTTACAAAATATTGTAAAGGTTATTCCTAGAAATGTTAGACTTACATCGCTTACATCTGATGATAACAAAAATATTGTCTTGACTGCAACTTCAAGTAGTTATGCAGATTTAGGTTATTTTGTTGCAGCACTTAAGATAAATTCAACTTTAAAAGATGTAAAGATAAATAAAATTGAAAATGGTGATGTAACAACTGTAGAGATTGGTGGTGAATTGCCATAATGTTTGAAGAATACAAAAGAACAATAATAATATCTGTAATAGATGTTATAATAATTTTACTTATTGCTTTACTAGCACTTGCTGATATAAATATTGGACCAATTCACTTATCTTCAATAAAGTCTATAATGGCGCAAGATAAAAAAGTAAAAGCTGCCGAGGCAGAACTTGATACGGCAAAAACTTTATATGAAGCCGCAGTTACTGGATTAGAGTCACAAAAGGCAAAATTTGAAAAAGAAAAAGGACAGTATGATGCAATAAGTGATGATACTGTAAATATAATTAAAGAAGCAACAGCAAAAGAAAATTATAGCATTGAATATATGTGGATAAAACTTGGAAATTATGCTATAAAGAATAATTTGTCTATTGTTTTAGTAGAGCCAGGTGGTGCTTCAGATACATCTAGTGCTACTACAACTGATGTAGCAGAAAGTGGTGAAACAACTTCTACACCTGTAAGTTCTTCATCACAAGCAACAACTAATCAAGCGACAACTAATCAAACAACAACTAATCAAACAACAGATTCTACGAGTCAGTCATCTGCAAGTGACACAGTTCAAAGTGCTAATAAGTCAGATGATGCTACAGATACAGATACTAGTGATGCAAATGGTGATAAGACTCTTAAAATAAATATATCTGGCACTTACATGAATGTTTCAGATTTTATATTTGAAGTTGAAAATGATAGTGAACTTAAATTTAAACTTGATAATATTTCAATGCAACCAACAGGTGATGGCGTATCTGCTACATTTGATGTAAAAAATATGATTATTGTAAAATAATTGGGAAGGAGAAAAAATGCAATCACCACAAAATAAAAAGTATGTAATGATTTTTAGTATTACTTTTATTGTTTGTATGATGGTAGTTATAGTTGCTTTAGTATTTTTACTTCCAAAGCAACAGTTAACACTAGATGCAAGTCTTAGTACTTACGAGGGTGTATCAAAATCTGATTATTCTTATCAAGCAACAAAGGATATTGAGGAAAACTCTTTGGTAAGAGATTATACAATAACAAGTGATCAAATTCAAAACTTTAAAAGAAAAAATCAGTATGTTCTTGGAAATGATGATCCATTTAATGAATACAAAGAAGAAGTAACAGAAGATGGAGAAAATGGAAATACAACTACAAGTGGTGGCAATAGTTCAAATACTTCTTCTAATCCATCTACTGATAAAAATACAACAAATAAAATTACAAATAGTAACGGTGGAACAGCAAATCCACCATCAACTAATAAATAAAATAATAGTAAGGAGATTATATGAGTGTACAAAAACAACAAACGCAAAATATAGGTAAAAATAATGATGTATCAAAAAAGAAAAATATTGTAATTGTGCTATTAAGTATAGTTATTCTATTACTTATTTCTTATATAGTTATTAATAGCTCAACTAGAACAAGTAGTTTTTTATCTGATTATATATCTTTGCAAAATAAATTATCTTATTACGTAGCAAAGATAAATGCAGAGACATTTGAAGCATATTCAAATACTAATATAATAACTGCTTATTCTGGTGATACATTAATAATGGACTTTGATAATAAAGAATTGGTAGCCTTAACTGATAAATCAGATACAATAGATAAGGACAATACAACATATTATAAACTTAATGTTTCTAATGTAAAAGAAAAATTAAATGTTGATTTAACTCAATATTCAAATATATCTTTTTATGTATCAGATAATCTAACTATTAAGGTTAAACTAACAGAACAACCAAAATGGTGGGATACTAATTTTGATTTATTAAAGATTTAATTTATTACTTTGGTTAGAACGTTTACCTAATACCGGTACGTTTTAATATATATTTTATGTTTAAGGAGGAGGAAAAATATATGAATTCAAAAAAAGGTATTTCTTTAATCGTATTAGTTATAACAATTATCGTTATAATTATCTTAGCAGCTGCTGTTATTTTATCATTAAGTAACAACAACGTGTTAACAAACTCAAGAATTGCAGTAAATGCAAACGACTTTTCTGAAGTTCAATCAGCATGGTCAATATCTCTACAAGGAGTAATAGCAAAACAACTTGATAATGTTGTATTATCTGGTGAAATTACATCTGATGGTTTTACTGGTATGGGTTATGCAGGTGAAAAGCCAAGTACTACTGGTACTAAGACTTTAAGTGATGTTGCTATAGTTGCAGCTCATTCTATAACTATTTCATCTATGGGATTACCAGCATCATTTACTAATATTGCTATAAAGGATAATATTGTTACAGCAATAGTAAAAAATACACAATTAATGTATAAAGACACAGATGGAAACTTAAAGGTTATGGATGCTAATTTTACAGGAGCTATAAAAGGTTCTAAGTATGATTACAATGCTGGTTCTACAGCCACAGCTAAATATTTAATATCTGATAAAACAGGTGAGGATGTAGATGCGGCTGATAAGGGTGCTTCTACTTATGGAGCAGCAATTCCAAATCCATAGTTTTAAATTATTTATTATGAGGAGAAAATAATGAAATCAAATAAAAATGGTATTTCTTTAATTGTTTTAGTTATAACAATTATCGTTATAATTATCTTAGCAGCTGCTGTTATTTTATCATTAAATAACAACAACGTATTAACAAATTCAAGAGTTGCAGTAAATGCAAATGACTTTTCTGAAGTTCAATCAGCATGGTCAATATCTCTACAAGGAGTAATAGCAAAACAACTTGATAATGTTGTATTATCTGGTGAAATTACAGCTACTGGTTTTGCTGCTCATGGTTGGGCTGGTGAAAAGCCATCATCTGCTACTGCTGTTACAATTAGCCAAGTTGCACAAAACGCTGCTGTAGCTATAACAATCTCATCTATGGGATTACCAGCATCATTTACTAATATTGCTATAAAAGATAATGTTGTAAATGGTATAGTAAAAAATAAACAATTAATGTATAAGGATTCTGAAGGTACATTAAGAGTTATGAATGCTAATTTTACAGGAACTATAGAAGCTTCTACTACAGCTGCTGAAAGTAATTTGATAAAGACTGGTGCATCTTATTCTTATCCAGCTATAGCAAAAGTATAATTAATATAAACTAATACGATTTTTAGGTATAGACATATATGCTGATGTGTATATGTCTTTACCAATATTATATTGTTATAGTAGTTTAATTATGCTACTATTATATTTTTGTTATGTAGATGATTTATGATATATGAATGTTATTTGTGTGGAAATTTTTGTTTTGTTATGCTAGTTATTTTATGTATTTTATAGTGTTAACTAAATTAATAGTATAAAGTATATAAGGAGGAATAGATGTGGAACTTGCTTTAAACTTGTTTGTTATTTTTTGTATATTTGTAATAGGAACTTTATTTGGAAGCTTTTTTTCACTTGCTACGTATAGAATTCCTAGGCATCAAGATATAATTATTAAACAATCTTATTGTCCAAATTGTAAACATAAACTTGGATTTTTGGATTTGTTTCCTATATTTAGCTATATATTGTGTGGTGCTAAGTGTAGGTATTGTAAAGATAAGATTAGTCCTAGATATTTTTTACTTGAACTTAGTAATGGATGTGTATTTTTGGTATTTTATGCTATTTTTGGTTATACTTTAAATTTCATGTACGTTGCTATAATTTATGCTGTACTTTTTGTTCTAATTGGCTCTTATGTTATGTCTATAAAGATGACAGATGAAGAAAGAGAACAAGTTAAGAAAAATGATGAGTTAAAAAAAAATGGAAAAATAAAAAAGAGTAAATCTGGTGTGTTTGTTACTGAAATTATAATTGCAGTTTTATTATTTATTATTTTAATGGTTACATCTTTTGTGCTTTCTAAAAATTCTGCTAGTATTAACGCTAAAAATATAATAGAATCAAATGCAAATATGATTGCTGTTAAAAATATGGAGATTTGTCTTGCAACTGAGTATGATAAACTTGGCTCATATAATTTACAAGAAAAAAGAGGATCAACAACGTATAGTGTTGAAACTACTATTTTAAGTGTCGCTGACCAAGACTTTACAAAAGAGGATGTTATAAAAAATGTAGAAGTTAAAGTTACATATATGTATGATGGAACTTTATGTGAAGTTGTTTTAAATTCTGTAAAAGGTAAGGTGTTATAGTTTGAATAAAAGTGGACTTTCAATGATATCAATGATAATTTATGTAGTATTGTTTTTTGTATTTTCTGCTTTTGCTGTTAGCCTTAGTAGTAATATTAACTATCAAACGTTGTCTCAAAAAGGACTAGTGTACTCTAATGAGCAATTACAAAAATTACAGTATAATATGCTTTTTAGTGCTAAAAATAGTATTAGTATTGATAATATATCTGGAAAAATAGTTTTTTCAAATAATGATGAATACACATACGACTCTACAAACAAGAAAATATATAAAAATGGTGGAGTTCTTGTAAGTGAGGTTGAGAGTTTTAATATTATTGATGTATCTTCACTTGCCAATGTTCCAGATAATTTTGTTAGGGATTTAGATTCAACAATTGATAATCTTTGTGTTGAAGTTAAATTTAAAAAATATGGTAGTGAAGTTTCTTCACAAATATTTGTAAGTGCTGGGGATGGTTTAAATGTTTAAAAAAAATAAAATGCGTGGTTCTGGCATTTTGGTAGTGGTGTTATCTGCAATTGCCTTTTCTATATATTCTAGTACATCTTTTTTAGAGACTGAACATTTTGGAGTTATGGTTTCAAGTTATATTGGAAATATTAAAGAAAAATATTCGAAAAATGTTTCAAATGTAGAAGAAAATTATGATAGAGTAATACTTAATAATAAAATTAAGAGTGGTACTATAAAAGATTAAAATGTTATATTGTTAGTTATATTGTTTTATATTGCTATATGCAGATATACAATGTATAATATTTATATATTATTAATATTTTAAGTTATTATTTTTTTGTTATTGATTTTGTTTATGTTTTTACTGTTACTTTGAGTTTTAAGTTATACTTTGATGTTTTATTTTATATATAAGGAGTGAATATTATGTTTGAAAATATGAGAGCTAAAAATAGTCCTATTGGTGTTGAATTTATAAAAAAAGGACTACTTACTGAATCTCAAGTAGATAGGGTTCTTGATTATCAAAAGGATCATAGAGAACTTAAATTTGCTGAAATCGTCGATATTTTGGATATGTGTGATAAGAAGTTAATTCTTGATACTTTATCAGAAAAAATAAAAGTTACTCCAGTTATGTTAGATACTGAGCTTGAGATAAATCCTATTTTGTATTTACCAAGAGATGTTATTATAAATTACAAGGTACTTCCTTTTTCAATAGAAGGAAATGTACTAAAGGTTGCTTTTTCTGATCCACTTGATGTTTCAAGAGTAAAAGAAGTAGAACTTTTACTAATGAATCAAGGATATGATATGGAAATATATGTAACCCTTTATACATCTATTATGAAGCAAATATCAAGTATTAAGACTGTTGGTACTACTTATGTTGATAAAGAAGAAAAGGATACAACCAAGTTAATAGATAATATAATTTTAACTGCTATTGAAAAAAGAGCCAGTGATATTCATATTGAGCCAATGGAAGATAAGTTAAGGATTAGATACAGAATTGATGGTGAACTTATAACTGTATCTGAGATACCTAAGATGCGTCAAGATATAATTATTGGTAGATTAAAAGCAATATCTAACATGCATCAAGAAATATCTTACGACCAAGATGGTAGTATTAATACTTACGAAAACTTTAGTATTCGTGTATCCAGTCAAAAAAATGTAAATGGTGAAAAATTTGTTCTAAGACTTCTTAAGAAAAATTCACAAGCTAAATCTTTGTTTGACCTTGGTTTTAAAGATGATGAAGAATTAATATCAAAAGCTTTTGATAAAAGAAATAGTATTATACTTGTATGTGCACCAACTGGTGAAGGTAAAACTACAACGCTATATAGTGTTATAGATTTCCTTGATAGACCGGAAATAAACATAATATCTATTGAAAACCCAGTTGAAAGACGTATGCCAGGAATTAACCAAGTAGAAATTGGTCCAAATGTTACATTTGCATCTGCACTTAGAACAGTATTAAGACAAGATCCTGATATTATACTTGTTGGTGAGATTCGTGATGAAGAAACTGCTAAAATAGCTATTGAGTCTGGTCAAACTGGTCACTTAGTTTTAAGTACTATCCATACAATAGATGCTATTGAGGCAATTACAAGACTTAGAAAAATGGGAATTGCTGACTATGACGTTTCTGCTACATTGGTAACGACAATATCTCAAAGACTAGTAAGAAGACTATGTGATAAGTGTAAAAGACCACATACACTTACTGAAGATGAGTTAAGATATATTAAAAGAGTAGAAAAATATAATTCTGTTACATTTGATATAGAACATGCAACACCTTATGAAGCTGTTGGTTGTGAGTATTGTGAAAACATAGGATATTATGAAAGAGTTGCTCTTTTTGAAGTACTTTGTTTTGATGATTATTTAAAAGATATGGTAGCAGAGGGAAAATCAAGTATTGATATAAAAAAATACGCAATTGAAAATACAGATTATAGACCACTTGTTGTTGATGGAATTAACAAAGTTTTAAGTGGTATTACAACTATTGATGAAATGAAGAGGAAAATATCTATATAGCATTTGGCTATATATAAAGATATATGAGGAGAGTTTTATGGAATTATTACATTCAATTTTGCAAAAGGCAATTTCACTTGGTGCTACAGATATTCACTTAGCACCAGATCAATTACCTGTATATAGGATAAGTAGGGTACTTAATTTTGATAATTCAAAAAATCCGCTAACTAAAGTAACTTTAGAAAGAATACTTGAGTATTTTTATTCAGTACTTCCAAATTTAGAAAATACTTTTACTAAGAAAAGACAAGCAGATTTTTCATATTCGTTTATGGAGCATAGATTTAGAATTAATGTTTCACTTTCAAAAGGTGTACCTACATTTTCTTTTAGAATAATATCTAATAAAGAAATTGATGTAAAATCCATGGATATTAGAAATATAATAAATAAGTTAAAGACTATAAATAGTGGAATGATTCTTGTTACTGGTAAAGTTAACTCTGGTAAATCAACTACAATGAATGCTTTTATACAAGAGATTAACAAAGAAGAAAGCAAAAAAATAGTAATGCTTGAAGATCCAATAGAGTATGTTCATAAGTCTGAAAAGTCTATTATTATTCAAAAGGAAATTGGTTCTGAAGCTGATGTTATAACGTATCATGATGGACTTATAAACTTGTTAAGAGAAGATGCGGATATTGCAGTTTTAGGAGAAATTAGAGATAGAAAGACAATGGAAGTGGCAATTGAACTTTCTGAGTCTGGTGGTCTTGTAATAGGGACATTGCATACTCGTTCTTGTGGTGAAACAATTGAAAGAATTATAAATATGTATGACCCAGCTGAGCAAATGGCTATAAAGAATTCACTTTCTACTGTTTTAAAAATGGTTGTTTCACAAAAGCTTATTGTTAATTTACAAGGAAAATTACAAATGGTACCAGAAGTTATGATCGTAAATAGTACAATTGCTGCACAGATTAGACAAGAAAAGTTTAATGTAGCAGATATTGAAGATACAATACATGCTTTAAGAGAAATAGGCTGTATTAGCTATGAAAGTACATTTGCTGATTTGTATTTACGTGGACTTGTAAATATGGAAATGATAAGAAAGTATATGGACGCAAATAGAATTGATTTTATAAAAAATATAATTTTAAGTTCTGGTGCGCCGATACTTGATGACGTAGTAGATAATTCTGGTAATAATATGAATGGAAGTGGATTTGGTAATGGATATAATAATAACTATTCTAATTCTTATGGGATGAATGGTGGATATCAAAACCAAATGCAAAATAGATATAATAATAACAACTATTAAGTAAATAGGAGGTGAAGTTGTGCCAAGTTACAAATATAGGGTTCTTTTTCCAGATGGTAGAATAGGTAGAGGTAAGATTCTAGCTCTTACTAAGAACCAAGCTATTGAGAGTTTAAAAAGTGAATCTGTACAGCCAATTATGGTTAAGAAAATGAATGATACTAAAAAGTATAAAAGACTTAACTATAAAAAAATGAATAAAGCTAATGAAAAAGCAATAGAAATGGAAAGAAAGAAAAAGGAAAAAAAGGAAAGATTAAAACAAAATAGAAAGAAATTTACTGAGCTTACTTTAAAAGACTTAAAAGAAACAGAATTTCATCTATCTGATATAAAAGGTTTGTTTTCTAGTGTTAGTCCTAAGGACCTTATAGCTTTTGTTAATAACTTTTATATATTAAAAAAAGCTAGATTTAATAATGTACAAGCGTTGCAGGCAGTTATGGATGGAACAGAGAATAGTAAATTTAAGGATATTTTAGAAGATGTTTTAATTGGTGTGCAAGGTGGTCAAAGACTATATGCTGTTATGAGTGAATATCCGAAGGTTTTTCCAGCTATGTTTGTTAGCTTTGTTAGAGTTGGTGAGGAATCTGGTACCTTAGACACGGCTTTACTTTATGCAAGAGATTATGTTGAAAGCTCAATTGCATTAAATAAAAAAGTAAAAAGTGCAATTATACCAAGGGTTTTACAATTTTTTGGTATACTTATTGCAATGTTTGCCTGTGTAATCATAGGTGTTCCATTGCTACAATCAGTTTACGATATGTTTGATTCATCTGCTACTATACCGCCTGCTACAATGGCAGTACTTGATATGGCAAATTGGTTACTTGCTTATTGGTGGATAGTTCTTGGTGTAATAGGCGCTATAACAGGGCTTATAGTATTTTATATTAATACCCCAATGGGAAGGTATAATTTTGATAAGATGAAACTTACAATGCCTGTTGTAGGACCGCTTTTAAATAATATAACGCTAAACAAGTTTTTCCAAGCCATGTTACTTAATTTAAGAAATGGTATGAGAATTCAAGAAGCACTTGATGTTTCAAAGACTGTTACTAAGAACTATTACTTTCAGTCTGCAATAGAAGTTGCTAAATCTAATTCTATAGAAGGTACTTCATGGATAGAACCATTTGTTGATAAAGGTTTATTTAAACCGATGGTAGCACAGATGATTGAAATTGGTATGAAAACAGAATTAGCTGAAATGATGGATAAGGTAAATGAATATATAAAAATGGAAATCGATGAGTCAGTTGCTAAATTTGTTAAGGTATTACCTGAAATCTCATATTTATTTGTTGGTGTAGTATTGATTGCATTTTGTATTACTGTACTTATACCAGTTGTTAATGTTTATATGGGTGGATTTATTGATAT
>HF991979.1:23331-26948 GCA_000433135.1 Clostridium sp. CAG:921 | reverse complement strand
GTCTGCAGAAAGCATATATGAATTATAATAAAGTTCTGCTTTTGATACATCTTTATCTGAATTCATAGCTATTAATTTTTCAATAAACATATCAAATGTTTCACTAGTCATTGAAGTATTACCAAAACTTCCGATTTCCTCTTTATCCACAATCATAGCAACCGCAGTTTTATTTAGCTCTTTATTCTCTTTAGAAATATCCTTTATTCTCTTTGGAAATATCAATTAACGCTCTTATAGTAGAATATGAACATACTCTATCATCTTGTCCATATCCACCAATCATACTCTTATCAAGCCCAACATATTTTGCTTTAAAAGCTGGCACAAATTCTATTTCTGATCTTGCAAAATCGATTTCTTTTATACCATATTTTTCATTTAATATTTTTAATATATTTTCCTTTACTTTATCTGATTTAGCCTTATCATCCTTTATACTACCAACAATTACAGACATTTTTTCAGGATCAATAAAATCATTTGCATTTGCTTTCATTTGATCTTTTGCAAGATGTGGTAATAAATCAGTTATTGTAAAAGTTATATCATCATCTACATCACCAACAGCAATATCGATTTTTTCACCTTTTTCGTTAAATACAACACCATACATTGCAAGAGGAATAGACATCCACTGATATTTTTTTATTCCACCATAATACTGAGTCTTAAGAAGTGCAGCATTATGCTTTTCAAAAAGTGGCATTGGCTTTAAATCAAGTCTTGGACTATCAATATGTGCACCTACAATATTTATTCCATGTTTTAAGCTATTTTTACCAATTATAGCTACATATAATGATTTATTTTTGTTTACAAAATAAACTTTATCTCCAAGTTTAAGATTTTCCTTTTCAGATATATCTACAAATCCTTGAGCTTTTAACATTATAAGTGCTTCACGAACACAAATTCTTTCAGTTTTAGCAGTATTTAAAAATTTCATAAAAGAAATTGCATATTCATCAACATTTTTTAATCCATCTTTACTTAGTTTGCTATAAACATCTTTCTTCTCATACTTTAATTCCATATATTTAACCTTCTTTCTACTTATTTATAATTTATTATTCTCATTTTTTCTAACATTATAATAGCAAAATCAAATATTTTTGTATTAAACTAAATATATATCTTTTTGTGGTGCAGTAAGTGGCTTTCCTCCATATTTAGTCACAAGTATCATCTCTTCAATAGAACCTCCATTTGGAATATTTATTCTTGGTTCTAATGTATATATTCCATTTTCAATTAAAGGAAGTCTTGCTCTTTTAGAACTTCTTGTTGAAATAACTGCTCCAATATCATGAACTGCAAGTCCAACTGGATGACCTGTTGCGTGGTTATAATTAATATACCCACTTGATAAAATTTTTCCTCTTACTATATCATCAATCTTATAAGCAAGAACCCCAGGTTTGCAATTTTCTATGCCTTCTTCTATTGCATCAACTAAAGTAT
This sequence comes from Clostridium sp. CAG:921, assembly GCA_000433135.1. Lineage (GTDB taxonomy): Bacteria > Bacillota > Clostridia > TANB77 > CAG-465 > CAG-465. The sequence continues at coordinate 25,484 of HF991979.1, read as the reverse complement.
TAAAAACCTTAATTACACTTTTTGGTGGTGTACTCTCCCCATTTTTTAGAGCATATCCCATTCTTTGCATATCAGTATAAAGTGACTCACCATCTTCAAAAACAGCTTTTATTCCAAAATCAAAATATATAGTATCTCCACATTTTAGCTTTTTATCACTTGGCAAAGAATGTCCGCCTTTTGCTAAATTTTCGCCTGTAAGTACTATTGGACAATTATCCCATGCAACATCAAAATCAACAATGTTATACAGTTTTTTAGATACTATTTTCCTCATCTTATCATTCATAATATTATTTGTTAAAAGTGATATTTCTCTTTCTGTATCACCTACTTTTATTCTTTTAAATGATTCTTTTAAGATTTCTTCAGTAATATTAGCAAGTATTTTCAACCTTTCTACTTGAGATTCTGTCTTTTTCGAAGCTAACTCATAAATTATATTTTCTGCTGATACAAATTTTACTTTCTTTTCATATTTTTTATAAGGCTTTTTTAATAAACTAGTTAAATAAATGTAAGCACCATGTGTTAAAATATCTGTGTTATTATCTGACATGGTAGAATATGAAAGTGATATTTCTTTTGGAAATTTATTTTGAGCAATTATTTCCTCTATATACCTATCCATCTCTTGAGCATTGTTATATACATAGTATTTAACAATCTTTCTGCTTTGTTCTTTATTACTAAATATACCAGAATATAAATTATCAGCATCTAAGCTACAAACAATCAAATATATGTTAGTTTTAGTAACAAAGCAAATTGTTCTTGAAAATAGATCACCAGAAAAATACCTTGTAAAAATCTTATCACTTTCATCATCATTTATCATTACCCACATTTTAGCATCATACTTTTGTATTAACGAAATTATATTACTTAACATTTGACACTACTTCAACAGTTTCTTTTGCTATTTGTAATTCTTCGTTAGTAGGAATGATATATAACTTAATCTTAGAAGTTGGTTTTGAAACAAGAGATTCTTTCCTTATTCCCTTCTCATTTGCTTCTTTATCAAGCTCAATTCCAAGACAGTCCATATCAGATATAGTCATTTCAATTTCATCTGCATTATTTTCCATAACACCACCAGTAAATACTATAGCATCAACTCTATTTAACTCTGCTATATACGCACCAATATACTTTTTAGTCCTTTGATTTTGAACCATTCTAGTAAGAAGAGCCTGTTTATCTCCAGAAAGTCCAGCCTCTTTTAGCATTCTAAAATCTCCAATTCCACTAAGACCAAGTCTTCCTGATTTTTTATTTAATATATTATCCATTTCATCTACAGATAAGTTTTCCTCTCTCATAAGTTTTGTAACAATTGCAGGATCTAGATCACCACATCTTGTTTCCATAACCAGTCCTTCAAGTGGAGTAAATCCCATTGATGTATCATATGATTTACCATTTTTTATTGCACATACAGAAGCCCCTCCACCAAGATGACAAACTATTGCATTAATTTCACTACGTGGCTTTCCAAGAAGTTCTTCTAATCTACCTAAAATGTAATTATATGACGTACCATGAAAACCATATCTTCTTATTTTATATTTTTCATAGTATTTATAATCTATAGCATATAAATAGTTAAAATTAGGCATTGTTTGATGAAATGCTGTATCAAAAACTACCACATTTTTTAAATTTGGAGCAACATCCATTATAGCTTTTATGCCCATTAAACAAGCTGGATTATGAAGAGGTGCAAGAGGTGCTAAATTTTCTATTTCTTTTAATACATCCTCATCAACAAGTTTTGCACTATCAAATTTTTCTCCACCATGAACAACTCTATGACCTACTGCATATATTTCATCAAGTGATTTAATAACGCCATATTCTTCATTTTTTAATGTATCCATAAGAACTGCCATTCCTTCTTTATGAGTTGGCATTAAAACATCATAAGCAACATTTTTACCAGTTAACTGGTTTTTATATAATATGTTAGATTCATCATATCCTATCATATCACATCTACCTTTTGCAATTAATGTATCACTTTCCATATCAATTAATTGAAATTTTATTGTTGAACTGCCACAATTTATTACTAAAACTTTCATAAAATATCCTCCCTTTTTTCTATTATATCATACTATAAACATATCATTTTTTCAAGTTATTTTTAC
>HF991979.1:21698-23260 GCA_000433135.1 Clostridium sp. CAG:921 | reverse complement strand
TGTCTTCTTTTTTACATCCTCTTGATAAATCATTTACTGGTTTATTAAGACCTTGCGTTATTGGTCCAATTGCTAACATATTTCCAAATCTTTGTGCTAATTTATATCCAATATTTCCAGCTTGCAAATCTGGGAATATAAGAATATTAGCCTGCCCTGCCACTTGACTATCTGGTGCTTTTAAGCTTGCAACTTCAGGTATAATAGCAGCATCTAATTGAAGTTCACCATCTATTTTAAAGTCAATTTCCATATTTTTTATCATGTTAACTGCTCTTACAGTTTTATCTATTGCTTCTCCCTTTGCACTTCCTTTTGTAGAATATGATAAAAAAGCTACTTTAGGTTCTTTTTTTACCAAATCTCTAAAGCTCTTTACTGATGCAAGAGTTATGTCACATAGTTGTTCTTCATCTGGGAATGGATTTAATCCACAATCAGCAAATAAGAAAACCCCATCTGCTCCCATTTCTCTATTTTTAGTTTCCATTAAGAAAAATGCAGATACAGTCTTAATCCCTTCTTTTGCTTTAATTATTTGAAGTACTGGTCTTAAAGTATCAGAAGTTGAATGTACAGCACCACTTACCATACCATCAGCCATACCAAGTTTTACCATCATTGTTGCAAAATATACATTATCATGTACCAATTTTTCAGCTTGTTCAAGATTCATTCCTTTATGTTTTCTAAGATCATATAAAGTATTTGCAAATTCTCCTAACTTATCTGAAGTTTCCGGATCTACTATTTGTATCTTCTCGTCAATTCCGTACATATTCTCAGCTCTACAAAGTCTCATTATATCATCTTTATTACCAATTAAAATTATATTTGCTATATTTTCCTGAGATGCAATATTTGCCGCTTTTACCACACGTATATCGTTAGACTCCGGCAATACAATTGTTTTCTTTTTTTTCTTAGCCTCATCAACTATATTTTTTAAAAGACCTTCAAATTCCATTTTCCTCTCCCTCACTCATTATTTTTTATACTTTGTATTTTTCCAATTTTTTCAAATTCATTAAAAATGTTCATATACCCTATTTTACTAAAACCATTAATATTTTTTTGATAAACTATATTTGATGTTTTTGCTAAACTATATTTGATGTTTTTGCCATTATGCCAATACATGTAACTTCACTTGATAAAATATTCTCTAAATTTTCAATATTTGTTTGAATATCTTCTACATTTCCACTGTTTATCATATTAATAGCATTATTTATCGTATCACTAACATTTAAATACTCACTAATAAAACTAATATCTGGAACTTTTCCAATATTTACAGTAGCAAGCAAAATATCATAACTTTTGCTATTTATTGCCTCTGTTAACTCATTTCCTTTTTTTGAAATTACATTTATTTTTATTCCATTTTGCTCAGCCATTTCTTTAATCATATTAGCTATTTTTATCTTTTCTTGATCTTCTTCATTTACAAGTAAATTTAATTCTAAATTAACACTTTCATTTAAAATTTTCTTCTTGTATACACCACTTGATTTTTGCCATCCATTTGCAATTAATATATTATTAGCACCGAGTTATAT
>HF991979.1:20480-21689 GCA_000433135.1 Clostridium sp. CAG:921 | reverse complement strand
CACCGAGTTATATCATATTTATACTTAACCTTACTATATATATATGGAATATCAATAACTTCCGAAAATTTAGGATTTACATCTTTAATTATTTCATCCCTATTAATAACATATGAAAGTGCCTGCCTTACTTCCTTTTTTAAAAATAATTCTGAATCATTATTTCCAAGTAAAAATACTGTTTCACCATTTCTAAATTTTTTTACATTATAATCATACTTACCAATTAAATTTGTGGCAATGTCAGACGTTGCCGGGAACATATCTATATTACCTTTTTTAAATTCTTCTACCAAATTATCAATACTATCAAAAGACTTAAAATCAATTGTTGAAATTTGATTAAAATTTGACTTATTCCTATTAAATATTACCTCATTATCTTTTACAGAAATTCTAAAATATGAATATTCATCTAGAATTATTGGAAAATCAAGATAATATACAAAATATGGATCTTCTTTTTTTAATGATATTTCTATTTTCTTGTCTTTTTTTTCTACTATAGAATCAATATTTGAAAGTGGCACATAATATAAACTATTTTTGCCTGCATCTATAAGTCTTTTTACAGCATTTCTTATATCAGATGTTCCAATTTTATAATTTGAATTTACAGTTATTTCATATTTGCCATTTGATACTTTTTCTATATCACTTGCAACTTCATATTTAATATTATATTCATCATCAAATTTTATTAAGGAAACATTAGATACATTACCTACCAATTCACTCAAAAGTGCATTTTTTGTATTTAAATAATTAGTAGTATCAAGTTTTGTCATTCCAATTTTAAAATCATAGTCTTGCACAAGAGTTACCACTTTATTATTACTTGATATTGTTTGTATACTATCACTATCATCTTTTTTCATAATTATTTTTGAAATATAACTTACTGAAAATATGAGAATTAGTATAATACCAATTTTAAACATTTTTCTAAAAAATGTATTTTTCTTTCTATTACTATTTCGACTATGCTTAATATTAACATTGCTTTCTCTTTGAAGCTTTCTACTTTCAATATTTCTTTTCCTTAAATTTTCTTTGTCTTTTTGAAATTGCTTTCTTGTAACTTTTTTATATCTTTTTTCATCAATAAATTTTGCCAAATAATTCACCTACTTCTAGTATATATTATTTATTGCTAGGACAAATTATATCACAAAAAAACTCAAAAAGATATATTTATTCATTCTTTTT
>HF991979.1:6448-20418 GCA_000433135.1 Clostridium sp. CAG:921 | reverse complement strand
TTATACCTGTTTTATCTTCATTATCAATTGTAACCTCAGTAAAAGCAGGTGAACAAACAAGTTCTACACCTGTTGGTGCAACAAATCCTCTAGCAATAGCCACAGCTTTAACAGCTTGATTAATTGCTCCTGCACCAATAGCCTGCATCTCAGCTCTTCCATTTTCCTTAACAAGTCCAGCAATTGCACCAGCAACCGAATTAGGACTAGACTTAGCAGATACTTTTAATATATCCATTACTTTACCCCCTATAATTCTTCATTTGTTTGTAACGTATGTTACCACACCTAAATTATATATAAAAGAAAGAAAAAAATCAAGAACTTTAATAAAAATTAAGCATAAAATCTTCAAAAGTCCTCACTTTCCCCCAGAGTTAGTTTTGTAAAAAATATAATTTCAATATTCAAAAGTATATTTTCACAAAAATTTCACATTTTTATCACGTTTATCATAAAAATAAAGCATTAACCTCATAAAAAGTTAACACTCTATTTTAAAATTATTTTTCTACTTCATCATCATCTATTTCTACATTAGTTCTAGCTTTTAAAAGTGGATATAATACAACATCTCTAATATTATAGCTATTAGTTAAAAATTGTAAAAATCTATCTATTCCAAGCCCCCAACCAGAAATCGGTGGCATACCATACTCCATTGCTTTTATATATTCATGATCTATTGACATAGCTTCTTCATCACCATTTTCTTTTAATTTGCTTTGCTCAATAAATCTTTTTTCTTGTTCTACACTATCTACTAACTCTGAATATCCATTTATAATTTCCTGTCCATTTACGATTAATTGGAACCTATCTGTCAAATTACTATTGCCATCATTTGCTCTTGCAAGTGGTGATAAATCTATTGGATGTGAAGTTAAAAAAGTTGGATTTATTATTTTTGGCCTACTTACTTTTTTATACAATAAATCAATCAAATTTCCTCTACCTAGTTTTTCTAAATTTTCATCTTCCAATTCAATATTATTTTTCTTTATTTCTTCAAGTAAATCAGTTGCAGTTTCGTACTTATCAATATCAATTCCACAATCTTTTATAAGTAATTCTCTAAATGTAACTTCTTGCCATTCACTACCAAAATCAATTTCTTTATCTCCAATTTTTACATTTAAATTACCATCAAACAAATTAGAAATAATATAAGTTATCATATCGTGCATCAATTTCATATTATCTCTATAGTTATAATAAGCACTATACCCTTCAATCATAGTAAAGTCTTGTAAATGGTTGACACTTATTCCTTCATTTCTAAAATCTCTTGCTATTTCATAAATATTAGTAAAACCACCTATTATAAGCTTTTTTAACGTAAGTTCTGGAGAAATTCTTAAAAAAACATCAGCATTATAAGTATTATGGTGCGTTATAAAAGGTCTAGCAGTAGCACCAGAAGCTGTATTTTGCAAAATAGGTGTTTCCACTTCTATAAAGTTTCTAGAATCTAAAAACTCACGCATAAGTTTGATAAATTTTGAACGAAGTAAAAATCTTTTTTTAGTCTCCTCATTCATAATCAAATCCAAATGTCTTTCTCTATATAAAATCTCTTGATTAGTAACCCCATGAAACTTTTCTGGAAGTGGTCTTAGAGCTTTTCCTAAAAATTCATATTTCTTTACTCTAATAGTTTGTTCACCAGTCTGAGTCTTAAAAATTTCACCTGTAACTCCAATAAAATCTCCAACATCTAAAGTTTCATGAATAAGCTTGTACAACTCTTCACCAACTTCATCTTTTTTTATACATAACTGTATTCTTCCCTCAATGTCTCTTAAATCCATAAAGGAGATCTTACCCATCTTTCTTTTTGACATAACACGACCAGCAACACTAACATTTTCTGTTCCTTCTGGCAATGTCATAGCTTCTTTTAAAGTATGAGTTCTTTCGAATCTTTCAGGATGAGTTATAATTCCTAATTCTTTTAATTTTTCTTCTTTTTCAAATCTAACTTTTGTTAATTCGTTATTAATATCCATGTTTACCTCCTTGCATATTATTGCAATTTTTCTATAGAAAGAATTTTTAATTTCATAATTCCACCTGGTGCTTCAACTTCAACCTCTTCGCCTTTTTTCCTGCCAAGTAATGCTTTTCCAACAGGTGATTCATTAGATATTTTATTTTCTTCCATATTTACTTCAGTAGCACCAACTATACCATAAGATATGTCTTCATCAAATTCATAATCATGTACTGTTACAAGTGTACCAACACCAGCTTTTCTTGTAGTTACTTCATCATCATCTACTACTTTTGCATGTCTTAAAGTGTTCTCAATTTCTTGAATTCTAAGCTCTAATAAAGCTTGTTCATTTTTAGCATCATCATATTCAGAGTTTTCAGATAAATCGCCAAAATCTCTAGCAACCTTAATCCTTTCAGCTACTTCCATTTTCTTTGGTCCTTTTAAGTACTTTAACTCATCTTCCAACTTTGTATATCCTTCTTGCGTTAACATTATATTTCTTTCTTCCATATTCTTTATCCTCCTAAATTAATCTCATATCATGTAATTATATACCGATTGTCAAGGTTTGTATTCATAAATACATAACCTAATACTTTTTTATAATAATCATCAAGTTTCAGTCCATTAATATTAAAAAATTTTTCTATTTTTTCCTCATTACAATTAAAATATTTAATTTCATCTGAGTATACATCACTATCTATATTATACATTTCTAAAAGCATATTATCTTTTCTTACGATAACATCACTTCTAATATCATCTATTGAAATATCTAAAAAGGAAATACATACATCATAAAAGTGTAAGTTCTCTTTTGATATAATATCAATTGAAGTTCCATACTCATCATTTAGAGTTTCAACATATTTTTGAATTTTCACTTTGCAAGTAGAACTTGTATTCCACATACAAATATCAAAAAACTTATACTTATAAATATATTGCATAATTTTTTCAATTTCTATACCATCAATATTGTTTAAAATTAAACTAATACGTAATTTTTCAAGATCAATACTACTTTTCTTAGCAAAAGCAGTAATATATATATAATCATTTAAAGGGACCGAACTACTAATTGTAACTTCCTTTGCTAAAGGGCACATTTTCTTTAGTACATCTATAACACTATCTTTATACCTTAACTTGCTAAAAAAAGTAGGCAAAACAATATTTAAGTTATCAAAAACACAGCAAAATATTTTCTTGATTTTTTTTAGAAAAACCTTTGCAATATACCTTTCAAGTAAGTTTTTTTGACACGAAAAACACTCTAAAAAACTTACATCAAGCAACAATATCCAGACATTTTCAATACTGGACTTGAAGATTTTAAACTTAAAAAGAACATCTTTTAGAGTAATAATGCTTTTTTTAGTAGTCTTTCTAATAGTTGAAAATTTATATACATCAATAAAAAGAGTATTCATTATATAATTACCTCAAATTTCTTTACAATTACTATATATGAATATTCTTTTTATATATTCCAAAGCAATACTATATTTTTTATTGCTAGTTTTACTAAAATTTACTTTTGAGATTCTTGTGTGTCCTTTCCTTTTTTCGTATTTTTCATAGCTTTTCTATTTTGCGTTCTATCTAACTTTTCAATAAGTAGTGCTTTTAATTCATCACCAGTTAAATTTCTCGTTAGTTTCCCAGATTCTACAAGTGATATTATACCAGTTTCTTCAGATACAACAACTACAAGTGCATCAGAAATTTCGGTTATACCAACTGCTGCCCTATGCCTTGTACCCAAATTTTTTGGAACTGAAATTTCAGAGGCAAGAGGTAATATACACTTTGCAGCCAAAATTTGATTCTTGTCAATTACAATAGCACCATCATGCAAAGGAGTTCTTGGCATAAAAATATTTTGTATTAACTCTGACGAAACTTTAGCAGAAAGTCCTACTCCTTCTTTTAATACCTCTGTTACTTTTGTACTTCTTTCAATTACAATTAAAGCTCCTATTTGCTTTAAAGACATTATTTCAACAGCTTTTACAATCTCTGATATAGAATGTTTTACTAAAATATTATCATCCATATCAAAAACATCTACTATCCTTTTTCTACCAAGCATTTCAAACGCATTTCTAAGTTCTGGTTGAAATACCACTATTAAAAGCAATATACCGTATGTAAGAAAATTAGTAAGTATAAACTTCAAGATTACCATATTAAATAATTTAGAAATAACTAGCAATCCAAAAAGTAAGACTATCCCCTTAAAAATCTGACCTGCCCTTGTTTTTTTTATCATTTTATAAAAATAATATATTAGCAATGAAACAATTAAAATATCAGCTATCAAAATAACTACCCTAATAGGGCTAGTTAAATCCAATACTTTAATAAATTCATATATCCAAGCAACAAAATTCTCATATATTCCACTAAACATCTTCTGTCACCTCTTAAGTATATATTATCTGTTATACAAACTATTGTATTGCCGAAATTAGTCCTACAAACATAGAACCAATCATTGCAAACAAAAGTATACCAACTATCACATACTTTGCTACAGATTTACCTTTTGAAATATTTATGCTCATTGATGAATTAACGCCGTTAGATTTTTTTTGTTTTTGGCTTTTTTTATCATTTTTCATAAAATCTCCTCCTAAAATTCAAGTTTCTCATTCAAATAATCTTCTATTTCATCTATCTTTATTCTTACTTGTTGCATAGTATCTCTATCTCTTATAGTAATAGAGTCATCTTTTAATGAATCAAAATCGTAAGTTATGCAATAAGGCGTTCCAATTTCATCTTCTCTTCTGTATCTTTTTCCAATACTACCAGACTCATCAAAATCGCACATAAATCTCTTTGAAATTTTCTTATACACCTTACTTGCACTTTCACTTAATTTTTTAGATAGAGGTAACACTGCAACTTTATATGGAGCAAGTGTTGGATGTAGATGAAGAACAACCCTAGAATCATCTCCTTCTAGTACTTGTTTTTCATAAGCATTACATAAAACAGCAAGAGCCATTCTATCTGCCCCAAGTGAAGGTTCTATAACATATGGAACGTATTTTTCATTCGTTTCAGGATCTTGATAAGACAAGTCTTGTTTTGAATGTTCAATGTGTTTAGATAAATCATAGTCTGTCCTATCAGCAATTCCCCACAATTCGCCCCAACCAAAAGGAAATTTGAACTCTATATCAGTAGTGGCCTTGCTATAAAATACCAACTCATCCTTTTCATGATCTCTTAATCTGATATTTTCTTCGTTTATTCCAAGAGATAGTAAGAAATTTTTACAATATTCTCTCCAATAATTAAACCACTCAAGGTCAGTACCAGGTTTACAGAAAAATTCAAGTTCCATTTGTTCAAATTCCCTAGTCCTAAATATAAAATTACCAGGTGTAATTTCATTTCTAAAGGCTTTACCTATTTGTGCTATTCCCATTGGAATTTTCCTTCTAGTTGTCCTTGCTACATTTTTAAAATTTACAAAAATTCCTTGAGCAGTTTCAGGTCTTAAATATATTTCTGATTTTGAATCTTCAGTAACTCCCTGGAAAGTTTTAAACATCAAATTAAATTTTCTTATAGAAGTAAAGTTTTGCTTTCCACAATTTGGGCACATTATTTCATGTTCTTTAATAAATTCTATCATTTGTTCATCACTCATGCCGTCAGCTATCATATCTTTTCCTTGTTCGTGAGCCCATTCTTCTATTAGTTTATCTGCTCTATGTCTAGTCTTACATTCTTTACAATCAATAAGTGGATCAGAAAAGCCACCAACATGTCCTGAGGCTACCCATGTTTCTGGATTCATAAAAATAGCTGCGTCTAATCCAACATTATATTTAGATTCTTGAATAAACTTTTTCCTCCATGCTGCTTTTATATTATTTTTTAATTCAACACCAAGTGGACCATAATCCCAAGTATTTGCAAGTCCACCATATATATCAGAACCAGGATAAATATAACCTCTTGATTTGCAAAGATTTACTATGTTTTCCATAGAATCAACCATCACTCATTCCTCCTTTAAATAGTAATATCAATAATACCATATTTACTGTTTACAATCTCTTCACTGTTAAATATCATATGAACTTTTGAATCTTTTATATAAAAATTTTCAAGTCCAGTAATTGCATATGTAAATTCATCTTCTTTTATCATCTTATTGGATACTAAATAATCTTTTATTTTATTTTTTGCTATTGCCTTATAGTCTGCCCCGTAATATAGTAGTAAAATTTCATTTAATTTTACAGCTTCTTTTTTGGCAACATCAATATTGTAAGTAGTAACATTTTCATTTGTTTTTTTCTTAGAAGAAGCATCAACAATTTCTTGTCTTACAACAATAGACAAAATTCTTCTTCCACTTTGAACATTATCATAATTTTCATAAGAAACATTAAAGTTAAACTTGTTTTCAGCTTTTTCCATTGAACTTTTCAAATTTGAAAATCTTTCGTAATAATTATTATATATTTCATCATTAATTTCTTTTAATTCTTCAGAAGCAACTGAAATTTGTGGAAGTGTCATATTTCCAATTAACTTTTTATTTTCACTATCTTTTATAATTTTATCTGTAACATTTACCACTAAAGATGCTACTTCTATATTTGAATTGACCTTTTCAGTATCAACTAAGCTATTTATTTCATCCTTAACATTTCCGCCTATTACCGTAGGTTCCCCCTCTTCCTTTATTCCAAGATAAATAAGTGTACCTCCAATAATTACAAATAAGAAAAATCCAATAATTATTCCTTTATAACTCTTCCTATTTTCTTGATATCTCATAGTTTCCATATAATCACCTCCACAGTATAAAACTAATGTACTATTTTGAAATTGACTTTACATTTATATTTATTCCAAATAAGTTAATCCCTGTTGCATTATCAATTGCGTATATAACAGTATTTCTTATGTTTGAGCTTATATTCTTTATATTCATACCATACTTTATCTCAATATCTATATCTAGTTTCATACCATTACTATACTTTTGAGTAGTAACCTTAAAAACCTTTGTAACCCCACTTACTTTAGAAACAACATAAGCAATTATAGCATTAATTACATTATCAGAAATATAATAATTTCCAAGATAGCTATAAGTAGGTCTTATAATTGTTTTTTCAGTTTCTTGTGGTTCTTCTTTGCCATTATTAAAAAAATTAAACATTTTTAAATTTTCTAAAAAATATCCTGAAAATTGCTTTTTAATCTCAAATGTTGGAACAGGTACAACGTGCTTTCCTTCCTCAATTCTTGATTTTCTTGCTTTTTCTATTTGTTCTTGTGATACTATATCTTGAATATATATAATTTTATCAATTTTTCCTAATTCCAAATTATTTGCTATCTTTTCAACCATATCATCGGATGTGCCAAGAATTAAAATTTTATCTATATTTTGTCTTTTTATGGCATTAATCATTTCATTTCTTCTAGCTTCATCTAAAAATATAGCTGCTTTAACAGAAGCAATAAAATTTGCTTCTGTTTTAGCAGATTTGCCAGCCAATACTTTAGTATCTTTTATCAAAATAGCATCATCAATAATGTATCTAATTCCATTTTTTTTAGCTACTTTTTGTGCATTATAACTTTTTCCAGTACCAGATTTTCCAACGAATGCATAAACTTGCATAAAAGCCTCCTATACCTTCATAAGATCCTTTGCTGTTAAACTAATTTTTCCATCTTCTTTATTTATATCTGTAACCTTTACTAAAATATCATCACCAACGCTTAATACATCTTCAACTTTGTTTACTCTTTGATTTGATATTTTAGATATGTGAAGTAATCCTTCTTTTCCTGGTAATACTTCAATTACCGCACCAAATGGTAAAATCTTTATTACTTTACCCATATAAACTTGATTTAATTCTACTTCAGCAGTTATATCTTGTATAGTCTTTATTGCTTGATCAAGTTTTTGAGCATCTACACCGGCAACAAATACTGTTCCATCTTCTTCAATATCTATTTTGACGCCTGTTTCCTCAATAATCTTGTTTATTACTTTTCCACCAGTTCCGATTACATCACGAATTTTTTCAGGATTTATTTTTATTGTTTCAATCTTTGGAGCATATTTTGAAAGATTAGCTCTTGGCTTATCAATTACTTTTAGCATTACATCATCTAATATATATTGTCTTGCTTTTTTTGTTCTAGCAAAGGCTTCTTCTATTATTTCATATGTAAGACCATCTATTTTAATGTCAACTTGGATAGCTGTAATTCCTTTTTTAGTACCAGCAACCTTAAAGTCCATATCTCCGAAGAAATCTTCTATTCCTTGAATATCAGTTACCATAATATACTTAGTTGTATCTCCAGGCATAGTAAACAGTCCAGTAGAAATTCCAGCAACTGGTGCCTTTATAGGTACTCCTGCATCCATAAGTGCAAGCGTTGAACCACAAATACTTCCTTGAGAAGTAGAACCATTTGAACTCAATACTTCAGACACTACTCTTATAGTATAAGGGAATTCCTCTTTTGAAGGTATAACAGGTTCCAAAGCACGTTCTGCTAATGCTCCATGACCTATTTCTCTACGTCCTGGTCCTCTTGATGGTCTTGCTTCACCAACACTATATGAAGGCATGTTATAATGGTGAATATATCTTTTTGATACTTCCTCATCAATTCCATCAAAAGTTTGTTCATCAGATATACTTCCAAGAGTTACCATTGAAAGGACTTGTGTAAGACCACGTGTGAAAAGTGCACTTCCATGTACTCTTTCAAATAAGCCTACCTCAGCTGATAGATCACGAATTTGGTCATTCGCACGACCATCTACTCTTTTACCTTCTTCAATAATTAAGCTTCTTACAGCTTGTTTTTCTGCTTTATACAAAGCTTCAGATATCATAGATTTATTTGCTTCATACTCTTCTTGTCCAAACTTATTTATATATTCTACTTTTACAAACTCATTTACTTTTGCAACGTTATCATCTCTTGTATTTTTATCTTTTGTTTGTACAGCTTCCTTAAATTTTTCTGTTGCAATATCTGCAATAAATCCTTTTAGTTCATCTGGTATTGCAAATGATTTATATTCAGCTTTTTTCTTTCCAACTTCAGATTTTATTGAAGCGATAAATTCACACAATTTTTTTATTTCTTCATGTGCTAATTTAATTGCTTCTATCATTTTTTCTTCAGTTACTTGATCTGCTCCTGCCTCAATCATACAAACTTTTTCTGGAGTTGCAGATACAGTTAAATCAAGTTTTGATTTTTCTCTTTGTACTAAATCTGGATTTAATATAAGTTCATCATCAACTAGTCCAACTTTAGCTGTTCCAACTAGTACATCAAAAGGTATATCTGATATATTAAGTGCTATAGATGCACCAATAGAAGCTGGAACTTCTGGTAAAATATCAGGATCAACGGCAAGTACCAATACATTTATGCATGTATCATTCCTATAGTCCTTTGGAAATAACGGTCTCATAGGTCTATCAATAACACGTGAAACAAGTATTGCTTTTGTAGTAGGCTTACCCTCTCTTTTTACATAACCACCAGGTATCTTACCTGCTGCATAAAGTCTTTCTTCATAATCAACTGAAAGTGGTAAAAAATCAATTCCATCTTTTGGTTCCTTCGACATAGTAACATTAACTAAAACTGCAGTTTCACCATAACGTACTAGACATGAACCATTTGAAAGTGGCGCCATCTTGCCAGTTTCCACAACAAGTTTTTTACCTGCAAATGTAGTTTCAAATTTTCTAAACATAACTATTCCTCCTAAATATAAATTATAGGTTGTAATAATAATTTCTAAGCATATAACAACCACATATACTTACAAATTATTACTACAACAGCCCCATAATTTACGATTATATTATACTATAATGTTCAAAAAACTTCAATAAAATACAAGAAATTACACAAATTTAACTCAAATTAGGTTAATATTTACATTCACTTTTTAAAAAAAAAGTAGCAAAAAATATCAAGATTTTGCCATCAAAAATATTTTTTACTACATTTTACATATAATTAATCAAAAAATCCTTGTGATTGTATTAAAGTTGCAAGGCTATAAAATCCACCGCTTTCAGCAATTGCAAACGGTGAAACATAACCTGCCAAGTCACCAGATGCCACACCATCTACAATTCTTACTACCTTTTCTACGCCTTTAATTTTTCCGAAAGTTTTTAATCCATCTAATCTAATTTTTTGAAGCGGTAATATCTCAACACTACCATCTTCCATTAAAAACAACATTACAGTTTGATTTACAAGATGACCAACACTATATACATTAACGTCAACAACATTTTGTGTAAATCCTTTAACTTCATATTTTGTGTTCATTTCCAAATTAATTGGATTACCTTCTTTTAAAAATTCATTACTAAAATCTTCCGTAAGTTCTACATAAACTTTTCCATTTTCTAAATTCATCACCGCGTATTGACTTTTTATACTTCCAAGCACATACTTAATTCCGTCTTCTTTATTAAGGCATTTACTCGAATCAAAAGATACAAATTTTCCAACTTGTTTTTTTGAAAGCTCTTCAGTTAATTTATCGCTTTCCTTTATTTGTTCTGTAAGTTCATTTATTTTTGTTAAATTTGAAGAAATAGTATTTTTTGCAGTTTCTAATTCCTTTTCAACTTTATTACTATTTACAAAGGAATATATAATTAAGCATACAACGATCACAACAATCATTAAAAAAAGTAATGTTATAATACTCCTCCTTTTTGGTTCATTCATATACCTCACCTCTACTTTAATTATTTACATTTTTTTTGAAATCTCCAACTGTCCTTACACATATCTTCCAAAGTTTTTGTCGCTTTAAAACCAAGTTCTAATTCGGCTTTTTTAGGATCGGAATAACATGTGGCAATATCACCAGGACGTCTTTTTACTATTTTATATGGTACCTTTACATTATTAGTTTTTTCAAATGCATTAACAATATCAAGTACACTATATCCTTTTCCTGTACCAAGATTATAAATATAGATTCCACTTTTTTCTCTTTCGAGTTTTTCAATAGCCTTTATATGACCTTTTGCCAAATCAACCACATGAATATAATCTCTTACACCTGTTCCATCTGGAGTATCATAGTCATTACCAAACACAGATAATTCTTCCAATTTTCCATCTGCTACACGTGAAACATATGGTAGCAAATTGTTTGGTATGCCCTTAGGATTTTCGCCAATAAGACCGCTTTCATGTGCACCTATAGGATTAAAATATCTTAGAATAACTATGTTCCAAGTATTATCTGATACATATAAATCTTGTAATATTTGTTCTATCATAAGTTTTGATGTTCCATATGGATTGGTTGTTCCACCTATTTTACAATCTTCTGTTAAAGGAACTCTTTCAGGATTTCCATAAACAGTTGCAGATGAACTAAATACAAAATTTTTTACATTATATTTTTTCATTGTTTCTAGCAAAACTATAGCTCCATAAACATTATTTTCATAATACTCAAGTGGCTTTGCAACAGACTCACCAACTGATTTATAGCCAGCAAAATTAATAACTTGATCTATTTCATTCTCTTCAAATACTTTTTCTAGGGCACTCCTATCTAAATAATCTATGTTATAAAATTTAAAATCTTTATTTGTTATTTTTTTTATGGCATCTAATGATTTAGATGAACTATTTGAAAAGTTGTCTAATACAACAATTTCTCTACCACTTTCTAATAATTCAACACATGTATGTGATCCAATAAACCCTGCTCCACCTGTTACTAAAACTTTTTTCATAAAACTCTCCTTTATTTTCTTAACAATTTTCTTATCGGTATTTCAAATAACAACTCAAATTTTCTGACATATTTTAGCATATTAAATATAGCAATACTTAAAAAATTTGCTTTGTTATACACCTTATTATAATAAATTTTACTTTTAAATAATATATCAACTTTTCTGAACATATTCATTGCTTTTCCTATTGTTTGACTTTCAAAGTGTATAAATTTTAAATTGTTCAAACTCACAATAATATGCCCACACTTCCTTACTTTTTCACCTAATATATCTTCTTCGTAAAATAAGAAGGTATTTTCATCAAAATATCCAATTTTTTTTAACACATTAAAATCTATCATAAAAAATGAACCAGCAATAGCATCAACTTCTAACACTTCTTTCTCATAATCATTTTTACAATATTCTCCATGTTTAAAAACAAAATACAATAAAAATTCTGTTAATCTAGTTGAATTTGCTATATCAATCAAAATAGTACGCTTTTTCCATGAACTTCGCCTAGCAGGTCCATTTTTATAAAACATCCTTGGAGCTACAACTGCGACATTTTCATTTTTATTCATATAATCTTCCAAATAAGAAATAGTAGTATCATCTACAAAGACATCAGGATTAGATATTATTATCTGTCTAAACTTGTTTGGATATTTTTTTTCTAAATATTTTACTCCAACATTATTTCCATATGAGTAACCACCATTTTTATCAGAAACTACCAAATCAACTTTTTTTGATGTGAGGCTTTCTAGTTTTTTTACTTCATCTTTGGCAGTTGACTTATTATCAACTATCACTATCTTTTCAATTGACTTATACTCTCTTACATTTTCGATATATTTTCTTGTATTTTCATAATCATTATAATTTAGTAATACAATCGCTACAGGCATAAATACTCCTTTACCAAGTCACGCTAACTGATGATTTTTTGCAATAATTAATAAATGTGTTAATACTCATTGATCTATTTAAATAAATTCTTGGTATTTGATACAAGTCTTTGTGTGTTTTTGAGTAAAAAACACCTCCTGTCATTGCAATTCCAAATCGATAACCAATATTTCTTGCCTCTTCTATAACCGCCTTGTTATAATCCCCATACGGATAACAAATTGTATTAACGTCAACATTCAAATTTTCTTTTAGGAATTCTTTAGACTCTCTTAATTCTTTGACAATCTCTTCATTAGATAATTTGCTAAGTCTTGGATGTGATATACTATGACTTTGAATGTCCACCAAACCACTTTGCTTTATTTCTTTAAGTTCATCTAAAGTACAATATCCAGTTCTTCCAACAAACGATGTTATAACATACAAAGTAGCTTTTAAATTATATTCTTTTAGCAAAGGAAATGCATTTATATAAAAGTCTTCCCAACTATCATCAAACGTTAACATTACAGGCTTTTTATAAAGTTCTAAATTATCTATATCAGATACAAAAATAGTTTCATATCCATTTTCACTTAAATATTTTAGTTGCTCTTTTAAAGAAGATGGCTTTACCATATTTTCAGGATATTGATAATCTCCTGTATCATCACGTATAAAGTGATACATAAATATCGGAATAGAATACTCAATCTTTGTTGCCTTTTTTACATCTAATTGTGAAGTTTTAATTTTACCATTTACTATAAAATTTGCACTTTCATCAAAATGATTTATAATACGTTCACTATTTTTTACCTTTAAACTTTTAATATAGAAAAAAAATACCATTAAAACTATTGTAAATATCAATAAAAAAAATATATATTTCTTTTTCAAAACATCACCTCAAACATTTTAATAATATTTTACGCAAAATACAGCCATTTATTATATAGCGTAACATTTCTTACAAAAATTATAGCATTAAAAAAAATTAATTTCAATACTTAATTTTTATTTTTTTAACATATAAAAAAATAATACTTGCAAAAGAGTTAGTTTTAATTTTTTATAAAACTAACTCTTGATTTTTATTTTGCGACTTTTTTTATATATTTTCCGTAATCTGTTTTTTTGTACTTTTCGCCAAGTTCCATTAATTCATTTTTGTTGATCCATTTATTTTTATATGCTATTTCCTCTAAACATGCAATCTGAATTCCTTGTCTTAACTCTATTGCTTTTACAAAGTCTGAGGCATCATTTAGTCTGTC
>HF991979.1:2202-6419 GCA_000433135.1 Clostridium sp. CAG:921 | reverse complement strand
TGGTGTTCCAGTATCAAACCAGGCAAATCCTCTTCCTAGTTGCAATACTCTTAGCTTTCCTTTTTCCATATAAACTTTATTTACATCAGTTATTTCAAGCTCACCTCTTGCAGAAGGTTTTATATTTTCTGCAATCTTTACCACTTCATTATCATAAAAATAAAGTCCTGGTACAGCTAAATCAGATCTTGGATTTTCAGGTTTTTCTTCAATAGATATAGCTTTTCCACTTTCGTCAATTTCAACAACGCCATAAGATGTTGGATCAGATACTTCGTATCCAAATATCACACCACCATCTTTTATTTTACTTGCTTCTTTTAACATTTTCTCAAGTCCAGGACCATATATCATATTATCGCCTAAAATCAATGAAACAGAATCATTTTCTATAAACTCTTTTCCCAATCTAAAAGCATCTGCAAGTCCAACTGGTTTTTCTTGAATTTTATATGATATACTCATACCAAGCTCACTACCATCTCCAAGTAGTAATTTAAACATTTCCAAATGAATTGGAGTTGAAATTATAAGTACTTCTCTAATCCCAGCCATCATGAGTGTCGAAAGAGGATAATATATCATTGGCTTATCATATACTGGTAACAACTGTTTTGAAACAGCTATAGTTATTGGATAAAGTCTTGTACCACTACCACCTGCAAGAATTATTCCTTTCATAAACTACAATTCCTCCTTGTCTAAATATTCTTTTAGTGCTTCCATATAATTTTTTGGATATATTCCAATATTGTGTAATTTTTGTTTTGATAATTTTGAGTTATGTGGTCTTTTTGTTGGAGTTGGATATTGATCAGATGTTACAGGAACAACTTTTACGTTTACACCTTTAATCTTAAATATGTCTTTTGCAAATTCATACCACGTAGTAAATCCCTCGTTAGTAGAATGATAAATTCCATATTCTGGCTCTTTTTCCATTACTTGTTCAATTATATCACATAAAGTAGTTGTAGAAGTCGGCGTACCATGTTGATCACACACCACACTTAATGTATCATGATCTTTTGAAAGTTTTAACATGGTTCTTGCAAAGTTCTTTCCATTCCCATAAAGCCACGCAGTTCTTAAGATATAATATCTGTTAGCATTTGAAGCATTTTTCTCCCCTAAGAGTTTTGTAATACCGTAGTTACTAACAGGTGCTGTTTTCATGTCTTCAGTATATGCTAAATTTTCATCAAGTTCACCATCAAATACATAATCTGTACTTATTTGAATTAAAGTTGCACCTACTAAATTTGCAGCTTTAGCTATATTTAACACTGCTTTGCCATTTACATTATTTGCAATTTCAAAATTAGTTTCACACGCATCTACGTTTGTATAAGCTGCACAATTAATTATAAAATAAGGTTTTATCTTTTCTACTTCATTTTTTACATCATCTTCACTACAAATATCAAGTGTATCAATTGTTGTTTTGTATACCTCATACTTTTTACTATCTAGAAGTCTTGTATATAACTCTCCACCTAACATTCCATCCTGACCGATAACTAATACTTTTCTCATTTTACATCACCTTTACTATAGTTCTTTTTCAAGAACCCCCATAAATTCATCTTTAATTTTCTTTAATTCTTCTTCTGTTGTTCCCTCAAACCTAGCAGTTATATTTGGTCCAGTATTAGATGCACGTACCAAAGCCCATCCGTTTTCAAATTCAGCTCTGACACCATCAATATCGTTTATACTATATCCTTTTTCTAAAGCATATTCTTTTATTTTATTTACAATTTCAAACTTTTTATCATCACTAGATTTTATAATCAATTCTGGAGTAGAAAAATATCTATTTACGCCATCAAGCAAACTAGAAAGGTTCTTGTCAGTCTTACTCAAAATCTCAATAATTCTAAGTCCTGCATATAATCCGTCATCAATATTTGGCCAAGAATCATTAAACCAAACATGTCCTGAAAGTTCACTTCCAAATACAAATTTATCTTCTCTCATTTTTGCTTTCATATATGAATTACCTGTTCTATAACAAACTGGTTTTCCACCTAGTTTTATTATTTCATCAGCCAAAGACTTTGAGCATTTTACATCAAACAAAGCACGTTTATCACTAATTTTAGGCATTATATCTCTCCAAACAATTATTGCCATAAAATCAATATATATCATTGAACCAGTCTCATCTATCAAGCCAATTCTATCGCCATCACCATCTATTCCTATCCCAATATCTGCTTTATTTTCAATAACAGCTTTTTTTAAGTCTTTATTATTTGCCTCTACACTTGGATCTGGATGATGGTTTGGAAATCTAGAATCAGACTCCATATAAAGTGGAATAAGCTCTATATTTGAAAACATCTCATACATCTTCCTAGCAATTATAGATGCTGTACCATTTGCAGTATCTACAACTGCCTTTATCTTTCTATCTCCAAGATTAATCGTATTTTTTACAAGCTTTAAATATTCAGACTCTATATCTTTATAAATTACACTACCAAGTTTTTTAGAAGGTCTACTATCTAGCATACTTTTAGTATTTTTTTCTACAAACTCTCTAAAATCTTGTATCATCTTTCCACAAGCATTTCCAAAATCATTAAATGAAATTTTAAAACCATTATATTCTTTTGGATTATGACTTGCAGTTATCATAATTCCAGGCATTATATTCTTCCCATCGTTATAATACATTTGAGCATAATAATACATTGGTGTTGTTACAAGTCCAAGGTCGATTACTTCAATTTCACCAGATAAAATTATTCCCTCAATTAAAGCTAAATTAAGTGGCTCTGAAGATTCTCTATTATCATGTCCAATTACACACTTTTTATACCCATTTTTTTGTATATACTTTCCATAAGCAATACCGATAGTATATGCAATATCCTCATTTAAATCTGTTCCAAAAATACCTCTAATATCATATCCTCTAAATATATTAGGATTAATATTTTGTACTAAATTATATTCTTTCATAATATTATCACCCTCTAAATTATATCATATTAAATAAAATATACAATATCATGTCACTAATATTTTATACCATTTTCTACCATGTTTAATGCTTTTTCTTTTTCGTTTTCTTCAGTTACAATATTAAAATATTCTTCCATGATTGGTTTTACTACGTTTGCAGTATATGTACCTTCGCCCCCATGTTCAATCACTGCTGCAACAGCAATTTTAGGACTATCATAAGGAGCAAATCCAACAAAAATACCGTCGTTTGAACCGTTAACCCTTTCTGATGTTCCAGTCTTACCAGCCACTTGTATATTTGTATTTTTAAATACAATAGCAGCTGTTCCACCAGTATCTGTAGTAACTGATAACATTCCCTCTTTTATAGCATCAATATACTCACTATTTATCCCTAAATTTCTTTCCTCAAAATCGACACCAGTTATTTTCTTTGAATACTCTTCTATTTCAGATCTAGGAACTTCTTCACCCGTTGTTTCATCCTTTATACTCTTTACTATTGTAACTTTATTTAGTCTACCACCATTTGCAATTGCACTTATGTAATTTGCAAGTTGCAAAACTGTATATTGATTTTCAGACTGTCCTATAGAAGCCGAAAGCGTATCTCCTAAATACCAAGGAGATTTTAAACCGTCTTCTGAGTTTTTATCACTTCCAGCAATATTTCCAGAAGCTTCCTCAGGTAATTCAATTCCTGTTTTTTGACCAAGTCCAAATTGTTTTGCATATTTAACGATTTCAGCAATCCCTATTCTTCTACCGACCTCATAAAAGAAACAGTTACAAGAACCCTTTATAGCTCCAGACACATTAATAGTACCATGAGTTGTTCTATTTGTACTATATTTCCAACACATTGGTTTATGTCCATACGGATAAATTCCAGGATCCGTATACTTCTCATCAACAGTAATTTTTCCAGTTTGTAATCCTGCAATTCCAACGAGCATCTTAAAAGTAGAACCAGGTGAAAAAGCACTAGATATAGCTCTGTTATACATTGGTTTTAAAGAATCTTCTGATATTTTTTTCCAGTCTTTTGTGCTAATACCGTTTATAAATAGATTATTATCATAACTTGGATAATTCACAAGAGCAAGAACTTCCCCAGTCTGACAATTTAATACAACAACTGTACCAGAAGAGGCATCGCTTATACCTTTTTTATCGAATGTTAAACTACCATTTTTTATTCCATCAATCGTGTTTTTCAAAGCATTTTGAGCCGTTTTTTG
>HF991979.1:1143-2181 GCA_000433135.1 Clostridium sp. CAG:921 | reverse complement strand
TTTTTGTAATCTATAATCAATTGTCAACTTTAAAGTTTTTCCAGTAATAGCATCTTGCGTGATTGTTTCTGAAGACACATTACCTTCTTTATCAGTTTCAACTTTTTTTACTCCATCTGTCCCTTTTAAATACTCTTCAAAAGTTAATTCCACTCCAAGTTTACCATATTCACTACTTATGGTGTACTTTCCAGTTTCTTTTACCTTTTCATATTCCTCTTTTCCTATTTTGCCTACATATCCTAAAATATGTGAAAATAAATCCTTTTGAGGATAATATCTTTTAGGAACAGAAACAATCTCTACACCGTAAAGTTCATAGCTTTGCTCTTCTATTTGTGCATTGGATTTATCTGAAATATCTTTTGCAATTAAAGCTGAATTTGACAATGAATATGAATTGACACTTCCTTCATACTTTACTTCAATAATTTTTATTTGCATTTTTCTATCATCAAATTCTTCTAATTTATATCTATCAATATAATAATCTATTGTTTCATCAAAGCTATAATTCTCATCAATTTTATTATTTTGCTTCCACTTTTTTTCACTTTCCTCATCAGAAAATGAAAACCCATCTAAAGTATCATTTACCGGAAACGTTGAATAAATTTTATCCCCATTACTTTCTAGTATACTTATTAACTTGCTAATAGACTGATTTTGTTTTTCAGTTTCAACATTTACTCTATAAAGTAGTACATTAAATGAATTTTTACTTGTAGCAAGTATAACATCATTCGTATCAGTTATAAGTCCGCGAGGTGCTAATATTGTTTCAGTCCTTAACATTCTTTTTTCTGATCTTTCTCTGTACTCTTTACCATTTACTATTTGTAAATTAAAAAGTTGTGAAATATATATGCAAGAAATCATCACCACAATCAATGATAAAATAAGTGTTCTATTATTAAAAAAATTGTATAATTTCCCCAATAAATTTTTTATAATTCCACCTCCAACGCCTAAAATCCACTCATATTTTTTCTACTTCTAATTTCTGATAATTCAATTGCTACATCTATTAATTTCAGC
>HF991979.1:0-1133 GCA_000433135.1 Clostridium sp. CAG:921 | reverse complement strand
ACATCTATTAATTTCAGCACAAAAAATCCAATAGCAACATTTAGCATCGAAACAATCATAATCTGCTTTAATAAATAAAATATATTAAAAAACGTAGCAGATTTTACTGCATAAAAAATGTACTGAATAACTTCAAAGGTGGCAGTAGCCGAAAATATCACTGCTACCTTAAATGCAATATTATCATTTTTTATATCATTTTCTAAAAGACCAACTATTAATGCACACAAAGTATAAATTATAATAAATATCGGTTCTTGAGTAAATAACAAATCAGTAATACAACCTATCCAAAATGAAAATACAGTGCCTTTGTATATACCAAAAATAAGTGTAAAAACTACACAAGTAACTAAAATTATATTTGGTTTTACGCCAAATATATCATTATTATCTATTAAATATAGTTGAATCAAGTACATAAAAAAGATGTACAAAACTGATAAAACAACAATTAAAACTTTATTTTTCATTTCACACACCTACTCTACAATAACTCCAACCTCTGAAATAGTCCTTATACTTACACAAGGTTCTACAATTGCACTTCTACTTATATCATTTTTATTTTTCTTTATCTCAACTATTTTTCCAACTGGTATTGAAGCACTATACATATTTCCAAGTCCTGATGTATATAGCATATCATTTATTGAAATTTGTGCATCTAGCGGAATTGAAGTCAAACTAAGTTTGTTTTCAGATTTAAGAGAAAGATCCCCCTTTAATATTGCTGGTTCATTTATAGTACTAATATTTACACTAACAGAAGTAGAGGGATCCAAAATAGTAGTAACCACACTTTCGTTTTCTGAAGTTGCAGATATATATCCAACAAGACCTTCAGTATGAACGACAGCCTGATTCTTTTTTACACCATCATTTGTGCCTATGTCTATTTTAAAAGTTTGTGTCCAATTATCATGTTCCCTATAAACTATTTTTGACGTTTTTATTTTAAAATGTACAAAAGCCTTTTTTATTTCAAGCTGCTGTTTCAAAGAATCATTTTCGTCTAATATTTTTTGACTTTCTAACAAACTATACTTTAAAGTTTCATTCTCAGTTTTAAGTCTCTCATTTTCTGAAATTACCATTTCCTTATCTTTAAACAAATTTTTTACATTTGCTAT
>HF991978.1:4220-6222 GCA_000433135.1 Clostridium sp. CAG:921 | reverse complement strand
TTTAAAGATTATGTTTATATTCCACTTGGGGGCAACAGAGTTAGTTTTGTAAAATGGTTAAGAAATATATTCGTAGTGTGGTTTTTAACAGGTCTTTGGCATGGCGCAAGTTGTAATTATATATTGTGGGGGTTATATTTTGCGCTGTTACTTTTAATTGAAAAAAAAGTACTAAAAAAAAGATTGGAAAAACATAGAGTACTTTCTCATGTATATACGCTTTTTTTGGTAATTATAAGTTTTGTAATATTTAAAAATGAATCAATTGTTGAACTAAAGAAGAATTTAATTGGCATGTTCAATTTTGTAAATTGCAAACTATTTGATTCAACAGTACTGTATTATTTAAAGAGTTATGCTATATTGATTTTAGTATCAGTATTAGCTTCGACGCCATTATTAAAAAATATAGCAATAAAATTAAGCAAAAGAAAAGTTCTTAAAAATTTTTCTATAATTTTAGAACCAGCACTTATTATAATTTTACTTGTAATATCTACTTCTTCACTTATAAGTAGCACGTATAATCCATTTTTGTACTTTAGATTTTAAATATGAGGTGAATTTATGAAAGAAAAAATTAATTCTGTTTTATTTGTTGGATTTTTATTTGCCTTTTTTATTTTAAGTTTAATAATTCCAGATACATATATTTCGTCACAAGAAAGAAGAAAGATGGCACAAGCCCCAAGTTTAAGTGCAAGTAGCATTTTAAATAAATCCGCAATGCAACAATTTAATAATTATGTTCAAGATCAGTTTCCTTTTAGATATACTTTTAAGGAATTAGATTCATATTTTAAATTAGATATGCTTAGAAAAAGTGATATTGATAATATGTACATATACGATGGATATGTAATAAAACAAGAGTATCCATTGAATTTAAAAAGTGTAGAAATGTATATAGCAAAAGTAAATGAAATATGTGATAAATACTGTAAAAATAATAAAATTTATCATACAGTTGTACCAGATAAGAACTATTACGTAAACAATGGAGAACATTTGAAGATGGACTATGGAAATTTGTTAAATAAGGTGCAAAATGAAATATTAGATGCTAAATATATAGATATAACAAATGAACTGGATCTTAATTGTTATTATAAAACAGATATACATTGGAAGCAAGAATCTATTTTTAAAGTGAGAAATAAAATTTTAAAAGAAATGGAAATGCCAGAAATAAGCTCAAAATATATTATCAAAGAATATTCACCATTTTATGGTTCATATTTTGGAAACTTTATGCTGTCAACTATACAAACAGATACAATTAAATATTACACAAATGATACGATAGAAAACTCTGTTACTAAAAATATTGAAAGGGATGGGGATTACAAAATTTATGATGAGACAAGGTTGCAAGATGATATAGACAAATATTCATTATTTTTATCTGGTCCGACACCACTTATTACTATTTATAATAGTAAATGCAGTAGTAATAAAGAATTGATAATGTTTAGAGATTCATTTGCTAGTAGTTTAGTTCCACTTATTATAGAGGATTACTCAAAAATAACAATGGTAGATATTAGGTATATGAGTACTGATAGAGCGATGAAATATATAGAAAATGATGGAGCGGACATATTATTTATATATAGTGCTACAGTAATTAATAATAGTAGCATATTAAAATAATTAAAAAGAAGCATACGTAAATTTATTTTGCATATGCTTCTTTCTTAACAGTCATAATATTAAAGATCATCTGATTTTTCATTTATTAAGGAATTTAAACAACTTTTACAAATATATTTTCCTTTAAAAGTAGTTGTTTTATTTGATTCGCCACAAAATGCACAAGCAGGTAAGTATTTTTTTAGCACTATAGATTCGCCACTTACATATATCTCAACAGAATCCTTAACTTCAATATTTAAATTTTTTCTAAGTTCTGATGGAAGTACAATACGTCCAAGTTCGTCTACTTTTCTTACTATTCCTGTAGATTTCATAATTTCCTCCTTGATTTAAAAATATAATTTTA
>HF991978.1:3618-4204 GCA_000433135.1 Clostridium sp. CAG:921 | reverse complement strand
AAAATATAATTTTAATGATGGTAAGCTTGTCCAGATTCAATTTTGAACGCTCTGAACAGTTGTTCTAACAAAAAGACTCTAAATAATTGGTGTGGAAATGTCATTTTTGAAAAACTAATTTTATCTGAAGGTATACTAAGTAAATGTTCACTCATTCCAAGACTACCTCCGATGATAAAAACAAGCGTCGAAGAACCATAAGTACACATTTTTGAAATTTTTTTTGAAAATTCCTCAGATGTATATTGCTTTCCATTTAAATCCATAAGAATAACATCACATTTTCCAATTTTTGATAACTTATCTAATATTTTGTTTGATTCTTTTTCTTTAATTTTTTCGGCATCAGCAACACTAAAAGAGTATGGGATTTTTTCATCTTCTATTTCTATTATTTCGAGTTTGCAAAATTTATTAAGCCTCTTTACGTACTCATTAATTAAATCTTGCAGTGATTTTTCTCTTACTTTACCTACACATAGGATTTTAATATTGATCATACAACATACACCTCATTTGATAGCTTTTTGGTAGCTAATGATAAATTTAAGTTTGGATCTAAAGCGTCATTTAAATTAAGAGTATC
>HF991978.1:2435-3590 GCA_000433135.1 Clostridium sp. CAG:921 | reverse complement strand
TTGTTGTCTTGGCAATTTGCTCTGTATTATTGTTTTCACTAAGATGTGCAAGAATAAAATTATTGTTTCCGTTTTTAACTAGAGATGTTATTGTATTAGCGGCATTTTCATTTGATAAATGACCAATATCGCTTTTTATTCTTCTTTTAAGCTCATAAGGATATCTTCCAAAATCCAACATAACCTTATCATAATTTGATTCTAGAACACAAAAATCAGAGGATTTTAAATATTCTAAAATCTCTTCTGAAACATATCCAAGATCTGTAGCATAAGAAATCGTTTTATTGTCACAAACTAGATTATATCCACATGGCATTACTGCATCATGTGAAGTCTTAAAAGGAGTAATTTCAATGTTTGAAATATTAAAGGGAACGTTATAATTAATTTTGTTAATAGTTGCTTTAATTCCTTTGTTTTCTAGTAAATTATTTAAATAATCTGCCGTTTTTCCACATGCATATATTGGAAGACTATTTTTTTTACAGATCATTTCAAGACCTTTTATGTGGTCTATATGTTCATGGGTTATAAGTATAGCTGAAATATCATTAATGTTTTTTCCTATAGACTCAAGCCCTAGATTTATAGCTTTATATGAAACGCCAACATCTATTAAAATGTCAGCTTTACTTGTTTCAATATTAAACATATTTCCAGAGCTTGAGCTATAAAGTGGATATATATTAAATGCCAAATGTATTACCTTCTTTATCATCTACATAAGTTATATCAGCGCCAAGTAAATTAAATTTTTCAACTATATTTTCATATCCTCTTAAAATGTGGAATATATCATAAACTTCTGTTTTTCCTTCAGCTACAAGACCAGCAATAATCATTGCTGCACCAGCCCTTAAATCATGTGATTTAACAGGAGCACCATAAAGCTTTTCAACACCTTTAAAAATTGCACTAGAACCGTGGGCAGATATATCTGCTCCCATTTTTGCAAGTTCATCTGTGTATTGAAATCTAGACTCCCAAATTGTTTCTACTATTATTCCTGTACCGTCACAAATTGTAAGTAATATTGACATTTGTGGTTGCATATCAGTAGGAAAGCCAGGATAAGGCATAGTTTTTATACTAAATGAGGTAGGTCTTTTATCCATTTTTACACGTATGCTTGTTTCAGTTTCCTCAATTATT
>HF991978.1:228-2385 GCA_000433135.1 Clostridium sp. CAG:921 | reverse complement strand
CTGTAATTGGTTCCATATGCTTTGGTATACAATTACAAACTGTAACGTCCCCTTTAGTAGCAGCTGCAGCAACCATAAAAGTACCAGCTTCAATTTGATCTGGTATAATTGAATAACTAGAAACTTGCTTTAGTGATTTAACACCAGTTATTTTTATGCTATCAGTTCCAGCACCTTTTATTTTTGCACCCATGGAATTTAAAAAGTTAGCTAAATCGACAATATGAGGTTCTTTTGCAACATTTTCTAAAGTAGTGACGCCATCTGCTAGTGTAGCAGCTAAAATTGCATTCATAGTTGCACCAACACTTACAACGTCAAAAAATATAGAAGAACCTTTCAAAGTAGAAGTTTTGCTAGCATAGACATTTCCTCTTTTTACTTCGACTTTTGCACCTAATTTTTCAAAAGCCTTTATATGTTGATCAATAGGTCTTGCACCAAGATTACATCCACCAGGCAAGCTAATTTGTACTTCATTAAATCTTCCAAGTAAAGCCCCTAAAAGGTAATATGAAGCTCTAAATTTACTAGTTAGTTCATATGAAGCAATAGCATTTTGTATATTTGTATTATCTATTATAATTTCATTTTTAGATATAAATTCAATTTTTGATCCTAAAGATTCAAGTATTTTTATGTATGCCCTTATATCACTAATATCTGGTACGTTTTCTAAATGACATTTTCCATTTACTAGTAATGTAGCAGGAATTATACCAAGAGCAGCATTTTTTGCACCACTAATGTTTACTTTTCCGCTTAATCTACAAGGACCATTTACGACAAATTTTTCCATATTTTACCTCCAATATGATAACATTTAAGTTTAACTACAACGACTGTAGACATTACAAAGTATAGCATAATTTAACATAAATTACAATATAATTATCATTTTTTTATAAAGTTATTATGCCCATAATTTGTAATATTTTGACATGTACTTTTTAGTTTTGATGTTATATTAGTTAAGGTATTTTCTATACATATTATATTGCTAAAAGCTAGTATATCTTTTCCACAAATATAGTGTGAATTGCTTATTGGGAGTTTAGCATTGCAACCACAAAGAATGGAATTAATAATTTTGTTTTTGTTTATGTACATTTTATCACCACCTATAATAATTATATGTAAAAATTGCTTAATTTCTACATTAATTGTGTAACTAAATAATTAATTTTTAAATGACTCAAACTAGTTTGCTAAAAAACGGGCAAAAAAATGTAAAAAAAGGGTTGTAATTTTAAATTTATTATGTTAAAATATATGAGTAACAGATTTATTTTTTTATTAGGAAGGTGAAATAGATGAAAAAAGATATACAACCAGATTACAAAAAAGCTACTATAAAATGTGTTTGTGGTAACGTTATAGAGACAGGTTCTGTAAAAGAAGAAATGAAAGTAGATACTTGTAGTGCTTGTCATCCTTTCTTTACAGGTCAAAAGCAAACAATGTCAAGTAAAGGTAGAGCAGCTCAATTCATTGAAAAATATGGTAACATTACTGCTGATAAAAAGTAGATTAGAGGTAGAGGGACTTAGTTATAAGCTCCTCTTTTTTCATATATGGTATTGGAGGAATTATTATGCACCTTAAAGATTGCATAACTTTATATATAAGTCAAAATTTAAATAAAAATGATGTTGAGATAAATGATTTTTTAAGAATATATGCGCATATGAAAGATGTAAGCTTAAGTTTTGTTTATACAAATTTAGATAGTATAATTTTAAGCGAAGATGAGAAAAATAAATATGTTTTAGACCTTGATAAATATTACAAGAAAAATATACCATTGCAATACATTTTGGAAATACAGCCTTTTTATAACGAAAATTATATAGTAAATGAGGATGTTTTGGTACCAAGAGCTGATACAGAAATATTAGTTGAAAATGCTATAAAGTATGTAATTAAATTTAAGTTAAAAAATATGATAGATATGTGTACTGGTAGCGGTTGTGTTGGAATATCAGTTGCTAAGAATTCTATTATAGCTGGAAAATATGCCTTGAATGAAGTTTATCTTGTTGATGTTTCAAAAGATGCATTAAAAGTGGCTAAGGAAAATATTAAATTAAATGGTTTACTAGATTATGATATAAAATTGATAAATTCAGATATGTTTAATTACTTTTTGAATAATCA
>HF991978.1:0-140 GCA_000433135.1 Clostridium sp. CAG:921 | reverse complement strand
AGAACAAAAGATATCGATGGCTTAGATAATCATGTAAAAAATGAGCCATTGATTGCCCTAGATGGTGGTGAAGATGGACTTTATTTTTACAATAGAATACTTAAGGAATCTTCACAAATTTTAAGAGATGGCGGATTTTT
>HF991977.1:15929-27715 GCA_000433135.1 Clostridium sp. CAG:921 | reverse complement strand
CATCTATTTTTGTCGTTCCATCATCAGTTTGATAAATTACAATATTATTGTTATTTTCTTCCATTGTTATACCTCCATTTCTACTTAAATTTTAAAAGGTGTCAACAAATATAATCATTGTTCACACCTTTATTTTACTACATATTTTTAATATTTTGTGGACAAGTTATAAAACTCGAACCAATTTATAATTTTTATAATTATTAGTTTTCCATTATTTTATGCGTTCTTTCCACAACAATTTTTATACTTTTTTCCCGAACCACATGGACAAGGTTCATTTCTTCCAATTTTTTTATCAATCCTTATTGGCTCTTTCTTTGCTTTCTTTCCATTTTCATTTGTACTTATATTATTTATATTAGTCTTTTTTTCCTCTTTTACTATTTCGTCATAATTTTCCTTTTTCTCAGCTTGGACAGAAAATACAGCTTTTATAGCATCTTCTTGGATAGAAGAAACCAATTCTTCAAACATGTTAAAACATTCAATCTTATATGCTTCAACTGGATTAGTTTGAGCATAAGCACGAAGACCAATACCATCTTTTAGAGCAGAAATTGCATCAATATGATCAATCCATTTTTCATTTACTGTATTTAAAATTAAATACTTCTCTATTCCATTTAAGATTTCTTCAGTATTTAATTTTTTAGCTTCATCATGCTTCATATTATATATATATTCCATTTTTTCAAACAAAATTTCTTCTATCTTTTGATCATCAAGCGTATCTATATCTTCTTTTGAAAGCATTTTTTCCACGCCAAATAAATTTTGTAACATTGCATTTAGAGTTTCAAAATCAATATCATCTATATTATCAGCATGGGATACATATGAATTCACAATTCTACTAATAGGTCCTTTTGCAAGTTTTTCTACAATTTCATGAACATTATTTGTATTTAATACCTCACGTCTTTGATCATAAATAATTTCTCTTTGTGTATTCATTACATCATCATACTCTAAGACATTCTTTCTTATAGAATAGTTTCTTCCCTCAACCCTTCTTTGCGCAGTTTCAATTGCACCAGATAACATCTTTTGATCAATTGGAGTATCTTCTGGCAAGTTAAGTGCTGATACCATAGCACTCATTTTATCTGAGCCAAATAATTTCATTAAATCATCTTCAAAAGAGATATAAAACCTAGACACACCAGGATCACCTTGACGTCCAGCACGTCCTCTTAGCTGATTATCTATACGTCTTGATTCATGTCTTTCACTACCAATTATTCTAAGTCCACCAAGTTCAATAACTTTTTTTCTTTCATCTTCAATCTCTGGACCGTATTTTTCTTCAATTTTCTTCATATCTTCTTTTGCTCTTATTACAGCATCTTCTTCATAAGAAATAGGCGTAATAGCTTTTTCAATTGTATCTGCATCATATCCTATTTTAGCTAGTTGTTCCTTTACGATATATTCTAAGTTTCCTCCAAGCATTATATCAGTACCACGTCCAGCCATATTAGTTGCAATTGTCACTGTTTTATATTTACCAGCTTGTGCTATTATTTCAGCTTCTTTTTCGTGATATTTTGCATTAAGTACTTGATGTGGTATTTTTTCTTTTGAAAGTAGTTTACTTATAATTTCAGACTTATCAATTGAAACAGTACCAACAAGAACTGGTTGACCTACTTCATAAGCCTTCTTTACTTCCTCAACTATTGCTCTATATTTTGCATTATTTGTTTGATACATTACATCATTTTGATCTATCCTTGCTACTGGTTTGTTCGTTGGTATTTCAATTACATCAAGTTTATATATTCCCTTAAATTCTTCTTCTTCTGTTTTTGCAGTACCAGTCATACCAGCAAGTTTTGAATAAAGTCTAAAATAATTTTGGAAAGTTATAGTGGCTAAAGTTTGTGATTCAGATGCGATTTTTACATTTTCTTTTGCTTCAATTGCTTGATGCAAGCCATCACTATAACGTCTTCCTTGCATAATACGTCCAGTAAACTCATCTACAATTAAAACTTGTCCATCTTTTACTATATAATCCGTATCTTTTTTCATAAGTCCATATGCTCTAATTGCTTGATTTACATGATGTGATATTTCAAGATTTGAAATATCAGTTAAGCAATCTATTCCAAAAAACTTTTCAGCTTTTTTAGTACCTGTCTCTGAAAGTGCAACAGATTTTGCCTTCAAATCTACTATATAATCATATTCATTATCAGATTCATCAAACTCTTTATCATTATTTTCTACTATTATTTTTGGTCTTAAAGTTTTAGCAAAAGCATTAGCTTTTTCGTATAAATCACTTTTCTTATTTACCATTCCAGAAATTATGAGTGGTGTTCTAGCCTCATCAATTAAAATACTATCTATTTCATCTACAATTGCATAATTTAGTCCTCTTTGTACCATTTCTTCTTTTGACATTGCCATATTATCTCTTAAATAATCAAATCCAAATTCATTATTCGTTCCATATGTAATATCTGCTGCATATGCTTCTCTTTTTTTATCAGCACTCATGCCTGATACAACTAGTCCTACTGTAAGGCCTAAAAATTTATACAATTTTCCCATCCAAACACTATCTCTTTTTGCTAGATAATCATTTACTGTAACAAGATGAACACCTTTACCAGTAAGTGCATTAAGATAAATTGGTAGTGTTG
This sequence comes from Clostridium sp. CAG:921, assembly GCA_000433135.1. GTDB lineage: Bacteria > Bacillota > Clostridia > TANB77 > CAG-465 > CAG-465. Next base: position 25,061 of record HF991977.1, on the reverse strand, counting down.
CTACAAGTGTTTTTCCTTCACCAGTTTTCATTTCTGCAATTCTTCCTTGATGAAGTATTATGCCACCTATCAATTGCACTCTAAAATGTCTCATATTAAGTACTCTACTTGATGCTTCAGCTACAACAGCATATGCTTCTGGTAATATATCATCAAGTGTTTTACCATTTGCTAACTCTTTCTTAAACTCTACGGTTTTGGCCCTTAATTCTTCATCAGTAAGTGTTCCTAACGTTTTTTCTATTTCCTCTATTTTATCAACTATTGGTATTATTTTTTTTATTTCTTTTTTACTATATGAACCAAATATTTTTTCTAAAAAACTCATATTATCCTCCATTAATTTAACTTTTATATATCATTATTTTTTATTATATACTATATTCACCTCAAAAATTTTATTAGATACAATAACATCTAATCTAATTATTGTAAACAAAATTTTCTATAGTTCTTTTTTCTGCTCTTGTTATAACAACTACTAACAAGTATTAGTGAAATATTTTTAAATAAGTATATTATACATCCAAGAGTTAATACACATCCAATCAACTCCACATTTACTACGTCATGATTTGTTATTATTTTATTAAAGATATCACTTTCAAAAGCATTAAAATGTGAATTTTTCAAGAAATTTTTCTTATCTAAATCTAATTTTACTTCATTAAACTTTAGATTTGTTTCAACATGTAATTGAAATCCGACTAACAATTTACTTATACTGTCTACCATATATGAATTACTTGAATTAAACATATTTTCATGTTCAGCGATTATCACTTTAAATGAAATAAAAAAATAAAACAAAAATATTAATTGAATAATATTAGTTCTATCCACATTTTTATTTACACATTCAATATCAATTTTTCTTTTTATTGCCATCATTTTCCCTCTTAAAATTTTACTATATTTTAACATATTTTCTACAAATATACAAATATTTATTGAAAATATGTGCAATTTATGGTTACACATATTTATTATATGGCATTAGTTAAAATTATTAATTAATCACTTTAAGAAAATTTTTTAGCTAGCTTTTACATATTAATTTATTTTTAGAATATACTTTACTATCAGGGTCAGGTGGATATATTATGTTTATCGTAAATTTTAAGTTGGATTTCAAAAAAATATTTTTTGCTTGTGTACTAGTTGCAGCAGTTGTAGCTACACTCATAGAATTTGGAGGAAAAAATTTAAGTATAGATGTTATAAACAAGTCAGATAATTACGATTTTGTATTAACAGATGACAACTTTATATCTACACTAAAAATAATACATGAAAATACGTCACAAAATATTGGTAAAACTATAAAATTAAGTGGCTTTGTATTTAAAAAAGCTGATTTTAAAGAAGGATATTTCGTCTGTGGAAGAAACACAATATCAAACAATGAAGATATGGTAGCTGGACTTATGTGTAATTTTGATGATGCAAATAAACTAATTGATAATGAATGGATTGAACTAACAGGAGTAATAATTGAAGGAAATTATAACGGAAATATTCCAATTGTAAAAGTTGGCAAAATAGAAAAAATAACAGCACCCGCAAACACTTTTGTAAAAAATACATCTGAATGATCAAGTATATAAAATATATAATAAAATTTTATAAATATATAAAAATAAGCATAGAGCACACATAATATGTGTATCCTACGCTTATTTTAATTATTTACTTTACAACTCTCTCAGCTTCTGCTAAATACTTCATACACAGTTGCTTTAACTCTGGTAATTCCTCAAGATTAATAGGTACACGAGTAATTCCATCTTTGACGAAATATCCAAATTTGTCAATGTAGGCAAAAACATATGCATTTTTTATTTTCAAACTATCATAGTGAAAGCTATTTATTTTTTTCGGCATTTTTTACTTCTTCAAATCTTTTAATTTTCATGGTAGTTGTCTTAACAAAATCTTCCTTTTTTATCTCAAGTGATTTAATAACTTTATATGATACAAGTCCCTTGTTTATATTTTTTATCTCATTCCAAATCATATCATAAATTTCGCTGTCACTTGGTCTATTTTTTCCATATGTACTTTCTATATATTCTTCATTTAAAGTAACTCTAGCTGTTACAATTAATTCTAATTTATCTTTTTCATCTTCTTTACCATATACCATTGACTCATTAACAAGAGGTATTCTATTTATCAAAGTTTCAAGTTCTTCTGGGTAAATGTTTTTTCCATTTGCAGTAACAATAACATTTTTGCTTCTACCAGTTATAACTAAATTTCCATTTTTGTTAAAATATCCTAAATCACCAGTATATAACCAACCATCCTTTATTGTTTCTTTTGTTTTTTCATCATCTTGATAATATCCAATCATTATATTATCGCCTTTTGCAAGTATTTCACCAATATTAGATGTTTTATCATCATTTTTAGATAAATCAATTTTTACCTCTTCACCAACTATTGCGTTACCACAAGTACCAAAGTCATAATTTTTTTTGGTAGTTGCACATATAAGTGGTGAAGCTTCAGTTATACCGTAGCCTTGAAGAAACCTTATACCATATATTTCAAACTTTTTCTCTAATTTTGCATCAATTGGCGCAGCACCACTAAGTAAATATTTTAGTCTACCTCCAAAAGTTTCATGAATCTTCTTAAATATAACTTTTCTAAAATCAATACCAACTCTACTTAATCCATAGCTTATATTTCCGATCACTGATATAAGTTTAGCTTTACCTGTTTTTTCAATTTCTTTGTCAATTTTTTCACTAAGTTTTTCGATTAAAGCAGGTACTGCTAAAAATATTGTAGGCCTAATTACTTTTAAATCTTTAGCTACATACTTTAATCCTTGACAAATACCAATAGTTGCGCCTTCACTTGTTCCAAATAAATATGTTAATGAAAACTCGTATGTATGATGAATAGGTAAAACTGAAAAGTACGTGCATTCTCCAATATCTTCAATTAAATTATAAGCTGAGAATATATTAGCACACAAATTCTTATGAGAAAGCATAACTCCCTTTGGTGCTGACGTAGTTCCAGAAGTAAATAGCAATATTCTAAATTCATCTCTATTGATTTTCATATCAATATACTCATTATACCCATTATCTATTATTTTTTTCCCTTCGCCTACTAATTCATCGTATGAATAACTAAATTCATCAGAAGATTCTTTTCCCATTTCGATATACACAAAATCTTTTGGAAGTTTATCTTTTATTTTCTCTATTATATCTTTTTTTCTTGATGAATACACTAAACATTTTGCATCAGATCTATTTAATAAATTAAGTATTTCATTTTCTGGAAGTTCCTTATCTAGTGGAACAATAATTCCAACTCCACATGCAACTGCCATATATGTTACATACCATTTATAACTATTTTGACCTATAACAGCTATTTTTTTATCTTTCAAATTCAATTTTTTTATCATAACAGATCCAAGTGAATTTATTTCATTTTTAACTCTGTTATAGCTAATATTACTAAATTCCTTATCTCCATCAAATTTTTCTATAAAAGCAGTTTTTTCGCCAAACATGTCAAATCTTTCGTTTACAATCTGTTTTAATGAATCAAGTGGTTTTATATTTTTCATTATTTATCCCTCCAATTTATACAGTATATTATATTATTTGAACCAAAAAAAGTCAAATATAATTATTTTTATATCTGTATCATTACAAAAATTTGGTTGATTTTTGTATAACATGCAATTATATAACTTTTTTGAAGCAAAAAGATTACATAATATTGACATTTTGCTTTTATAGTGATATAATTAATATTGTAGTAAATAATTAACGGGTCCTGATTATGGTCTTGTGATTAACCAATATCAGGAGAAAAGGAGAATAGTATGAATAATAAGAAGAATCAAATTTTTGGAACGAGTTTAAAAATGATGCTGACGGCAGTCGTAGTAATGTATATTAGTTATTTTGCTTCAAGTCCCGTAGCAAGCAAATTGGATTCTATTTTTGAATTTGATTTGTTTAAAAAGTTGCCTGTTTGGGCAATGGCTGCGATTGTTTTCATTGTTGTCTCTTGTTGTAGTGCATTTATTTTTAGTAATTTAGGCACTCTTTCAAGAAATAAGACTCGAAGCAAAAAGGTGAAGACTCCAAGCCCAAGCATTCAAAATGTTAGAGATGAATTTGTAGTAGAATCAGAAATTAGTAAGATTGATGATACTATTAATTCATTAAAAGAAAAAAGAAGAGCATTAGCGGTCGAAAAAGAACAACTGAGAAAAGAACGTTATGCATCTGCTACAAAAAACTGCAAGAGAGGAGAGTTTTTTGACTACTCCTTAAAAGCAGAAAAAAAAGCTTAATAGCTTCAAGCGGTACTATTAGTGCCGCTTGTTTTTTTGCTTTTCTTCATTTTTCGCATTTCAATCTTTTAAAAAACTATAATCATTTTTGTTATAACAATAGCAATATTTAGTATTTTATATACTTTCGAACTTGCAATTTTACATAAAATATGATATAATATAATTTAAGAAAAAAATTCGTAAATTTGGTTCTAAAGAGCCCATTGGATAAATTGTATTGTAATACAATATTAGTTTATTTGATGGGCTTTTTTGTACCGTAGCCATGGAGGGGCAAAAAAAATGAAGAAGAAAAAAAATTTAAAGAGTGTTATGTTAGCAATTGTAGTATTTATAATTTCAGTGACCATGGTTGTATCAAGTGTGTTTTTTATAGTGCACTTGTATTTTAGTACATGGTTGCCAGGAATTAATTACACCAGCGTTAACTGGTGGATCAGAAAGTTTTTGTATGTTGCTTCCTTCGGAGTGGCTATCGATGGATGTAACTACTTGTTCAAACTCTTCGAAAAAGTTTTCGGCGAGTTTGAAAAAGAGCCGTACGATGATGGGGTGGAGTAATCCACCTCATCATTTTTTATTTATATTTTTTTTGATTTAAACATTTGTATTTTACTCATCATCATCTTCTAAGTAATCATTTTCTTCAAAGTCTTCAAAATCATCTGGTGATTTATCAGATTCATCTTTTTCTTTCATTTTTCTAATTTTATTTTTACAACACTGATTTTCATTAGCTTCTTTTGCAACTTGTTTTGGGGATTTCATACTTTTTTCAATAATTCCACCAGCTTTTGTTATTGCATCTGGTAACATGTCAAGTAATTTTTCAATAGGATTTACACCATCAAGTGTAAGCAACTTCGTTGTACCGTCTTTTACAACTAAAAAAGCCATAGGTGATATATTAACACCAGCTCCGCTTCCTCCACCAAATGGAAGTTTTGAATTTTCTGTGAATTTATTTAATTTATTTAAGTTAAACTCACTTCCACCAGCAGCAAAGCCAAAACTTACTTTTGATACAGGAATAATTATAGTACCATCACTACTAGTTACTGTATCTCCTATTATCGTATTTACATCAACCATATTTTCAAGTGATGTCATAGCAGTCATCATAAGACTTTCTATTGGATGTCCTTTTTCCATAATCTTTATCCACCTTTCTTACTCTAAAAATTAATTTAATTAATATAATAATAGTATGAACAGGATTAAAGTTAATTATACTATAAATATCTACTGAAAATACATTTTTTGAAATATATATGTTATATTTTACATCATCTAATTTTATTTTATCTATATTTTTAGCAATAAAAAAACCAAGTATTGAATTGAGTATCCCAATTACATAAGAATTCACAACCATATTTTTAAAATTTATTCCAAGATTTAAATATATCTTTTCAAAATTTATACTTTCATTTAATTTTCTTATTTCACTTTTAGTTATAATTAATTTAGTTTTTTTATCATAATTTATATATTTATCAACAATATATGAAAAAATATTTGAAACTTTATTTTTAGCACTCTTACCTATATTTTCAATTGAATTAAATTCTATCCTTTTTACACGTATAATACGTAATATGTATATTTCAATATAACTTCTTGAAAAAATACTCTCATTCTTACTTCTATTTTCATTTGTTATTACCTTTATCTTTATCTTAATAGGAATTATAAATATTAGTAAAACTATAATAAAAAAACTAATTAATATGCAATAACATATCATAATTATCACCAGTTATATTATTTGTATTGCAAATTTTTATATACAAAAAAGAGTGAATTTCTCACTCTTCATACTCTAACTGATATCCTAATACATCTATCACATCTCCAGATTTTAGCCCCATCTCGTGTAATTTTTCCATAACGCCCATGTTATTTAAGCACCTTTGCATATATTGTCTAGATTCTATATCAAATATGTTAACTTTACTCATTAATCTTTCTATCGGATCACCTGTAACTAAATAATAATTATCAGATTTTTTGCTTACGAACCACTCTTGACTTAATTCATCTTCATCATATTCATCTGGAACTACTAGATCTTCCTTTGGTATTTTTTCTAGTTCTTTTGCCAAATATTCAATAAGTTCATCTAAGCCTTGATTTGTTACAGCTGATATCTTAAATAACTTAAGTCCCTCTTTAATGCAAATTTTTTCTAATTCCTCTAACAAAGTAACATCATTTAAGCTATCCATTTTATTTGCTACAACTATTTGTTCTTTTTTAGATAATTTTTCACTATACTTTTCAAGCTCATTATTTATTTTATAAAAGTCCTCAACTGGGTTTCTGCCCTCACTGCCAGTTATATCAATAACATGCAATATTATTCTTGTTCTTTCAACGTGTTTTAAAAATTTAAGTCCAAGACCTATCCCTTCACTTGCACCTTCAATTATTCCAGGAATGTCAGCCATAACAAAAGGTTCACCATATTTTGGCTTTACAACTCCTAAAGCAGGTTCTAACGTAGTAAAGTGATAATTTGCAATTTTAGGCTTAGCAGAAGATACAGTACTAATAATTGTAGATTTTCCAACATTTGGAAATCCAACCAATCCAACATCTGCTAACATTTTTAATTCAAGTTCTAAATATTTTTCCCTTCCTTGTTCTCCAGCTTCAGCAAAATTTGGAACTTGCCTTGTAGGTGTAGCAAAGTGTTGATTACCTCTTCCACCTCTTCCACCTTTTGCTACTAATACTTCATCACCATCATGTGATAAATCTGCTATAATAACATTCTTAGTTATATCCTTTACTATGGTACCCTTTGGTACTTTTATATATAAATCACTACCTGCCTTTCCAGATTTTCTTGCACCATCACCTTTTTTACCATCCTCTGCTCTAAACTCTTTTTTATATCTAAAATCAAGCAATGTATTGGTATTAGCATCAACTTTTAAGTAAACACTACCACCACGGCCACCATCACCACCATCAGGTCCACCATTTGCTACATATTTTTCTCTTCTAAAACTCATAGCACCGTTGCCACCATTTCCTGATCTTACCTTTATTTTTACGTAATCTATAACCATTATACTTCTCCTAATCAAAATAATTAATTTTCATTTTCTCTTTTACTTTATACATAGTTTCACTTGCTCTTATTCTTGCTTTTTTAGTTCCATCTTTTAATATTTTTCTCACTTCATCTTTATTATTTTCAAAATATTGCCTTTTTTCTCTTATCGGTCTTAAATATTCAGAAATATTTCTAGCAAGTTGTCTCTTACAAGCAACACAACCTCTTTTTCCTGCTCTACATTCATCAAAAATACAATCCTTCTCACTCTGACTAAATAAATTATGATAATATCCTACCATGCATATATCTGGATTTGCTTTATCATCTTTTTTTATTTTATTTGTATCAGTTACTGCTGACATAACCTTTTTATTTATTTCATCTTCACTATCAGACAAATATATTGCATTTCCTAAGCTTTTTCCCATCTTAGCATTTCCATCCAAACCTTTAATTCTTGAAGTTTTGCTAAGGTATATTTCTGGTTCTACCAATACCTCTCCATATAAGCTATTAAATTTTCTTACTATTTCTTTTGTTTGTTCTATAAGTGGTTCTTGATCCTCACCTACTGGCACCAAATTAGCTCCAAATGCTGTAATGTCAGCAGCTTGACTTATGGGGTAACCTAAAAAGCCATAGGTAACTAAATTACCATCTTGTCCAAAAAGTTCTTGCTTTTGTTTTATTTCAGTTTTTATAGTTGGATTTCTTTGAAGCCTTGATACTGTCACTAAATTAGAATAATAAATTGTAAGCTCAGCAATTTCTGGAATTTGCGATTGTATAAATATCGTTGATTTATTTGGATCAATTCCACAAGATAAATAATCCATTGCAACTTCTAATATATTATCCCTTATCTTTTTTGGATTATTAAAATTATCTGTTAAGGCTTGTACATCTGCAATTAAAATATATTGTTCATACTCGTCTTGTAATTTTACCCTATTTTGCAAAGAACCAAAATAATGTCCTATGTGAAGTCTACCTGTTGGTCTATCACCAGTTAATATTATTTTTTTATCTTTTTTTATTTCACTTTCAACACTTGTTATTTTGTTCATATTCTCTCACTCCAATACTTTCTATACATATTCTACATAAAATTAAATGCAATAAAATCATAATAATTTCAAAATTTTTTCTAAAAATTAGAACTTTTTTATGTTTTCTTGTTAAGTAATTTACAGCCACTATTATACAATATATTAAAAGAAAAATCCAGTATTACAAATTATTTTTATAATATAGGTAAAATAAAGTGTTATAAGCAGTAGCACGTTTTTAATAAATAATTCAGCTATTACAGAAATTTCAATAATTAATAAAATTAATTATAACTAAAAGAAATTTACAATCGTACTATTTTTTATTTAATAAGAATCAATTCAAAATTCTTTACAGATCTACTATTGCGAATTTTTTATAAGTTGTAAATAGTAACAAATAAAATACTACAAATTTTACAAATATGCTCATAAAAAAGAGCTTAGAATTTATCCAAGCTCTTAAATTAATTATTTGATGCTTTCTATTACGCAAAATTTGTATAAATACTTATTTTGTGGCTTATCATAAAACATCCAATCTATAATGTCATGAGATTTATAAGTCCGTTCATACACTTTAACCTCATTACATCCCATGTTATAATAGATCTGCGAGTCTTCACGCGAGATCTTATAAGTCTTACTTCTTCCATCAAGAAGAAATACTATTTCAT
>HF991977.1:12481-15910 GCA_000433135.1 Clostridium sp. CAG:921 | reverse complement strand
CATCACTATCAATAGTATAACTTCTTACTGGATAGGTGGCAATTAATTTCACCTTTCTCCTTTGCGGTTGTCTTGAAGAATCAATGACAATTCCTACAATAAACAAGGCAAAAAACAAGGCACAAGTTAATACAAATGCCACATACAGATCATATGGCAAAAAATTGGTAAAAATAAACATAATTATAATAGCCACTAAAATTTTAGTACTTCTCATAATTTTTTCGTGATAACATAATAAATAGTTATCACATCTCCTTTCATAAATTTATTAAAGTAAAGTAAATAATACACTATAATAAATTATAACATCATTTTACATAAAAATCAATATTAGTTATTATTTTTTCCAAACATAGTTTTTTCTAGATATTCATCATATGTCATCCTATAATCTTTTATTCCGTCTTCTGTCACTTCTATTATTCTATTTGCAATGGTTTGAATAAATTCATGATCGTGTGAAACAAATACAACCTCTGCTTTAGTTCTTATTAATCCATTATTTAAAGCAGTTATACTTTCAAGATCTAAGTGATTAGTTGGTTCATCTAAAAACAATAAATTTCCTGCTTGCAACATGGCACGAGATAACATACATCTTGCTTTTTCACCACCTGATAACACATTTACTTTTTTTAAAGATTCTTCTCCTGAAAATAGCATTCTTCCAAGAAAACTACGAACTATAGTTTCATCGTTTATATTAAACTCATCTGCTATCCACTCAGTTATTGATTTGTTAGATTTAAAATATTCTTCATTATCCTGTGGTATGTATGAAGGTTTAATTGTACTACCAAAAGTTATTTTTCCTTTGCACTTTGGATATTCACCCATTATTACTTTAAATAAAGTTGTTTTAGCTATACCATTATCTCCAATTAATGCAATTTTATCTCCTTTTAATACCTTAAATGATATATTTTTAAATATATATTCATCTTTTTCGTTTTTGGCAGATATGTTATCTATATCAAGAATTTCTTTTCCAGACTCCCTTTCTGGCTTAAATTCAATAAATGGATACTTTCTTGTTGAAGGTTTAATTTCATCTAATTGTATCTTTTCTAAAGTTTTTTTCCTAGATGTAGCCTGCTTAGATTTTGATGCATTTGCACTAAATCTACGAATAAAATCTTCAAGTTCTTTTATTTTTTCTTCTTTCTTTTTATTTGCTTCTTTCATCTGCTTTAATGCAAGTTGACTTGATTCATACCAAAAGTCATAGTTACCAACATAAAGTTTTATTTTATTATAATCAATATCCAATATATGTGTACAAACCTTATTTAAAAAATGTCTATCATGTGATACAACAATTACAGTATTTTCAAAATTTATTAAAAATTCTTCTAACCAACTAATAGCTGCAATATCTAAGTTATTCGTTGGTTCATCCAAAAGAAGTACATCTGGATTTCCAAATAAAGCCTGTGCAAGCAATACTTTTACTTTCTGAGGTCCAGTCAATTCTCTCATTAATTTTTCATGAAGTTCTGTATCAATTCCAAGTCCACTTAAAAGCTGAGCTGCATCTGTTTCTGCCATCCATCCGTTTAATTCAGCAAATTCAGCCTCTAATTCTCCAGCCTTTATTCCATCTTCATCATTAAAATCTGGCTTTGCATATAACTTTTCTTTTTCTTGCATGATCTCATAAAGCCTTGCATTTCCTCTAATTACAGTATCAATTACCTTTACATCATCATATTCATAATGATTTTGTCTAAGTATTCCAAGTCTTTCTTTATCAGACATATAAACTTCACCTTCACTAGGTTCAATCTCACCTGATAAAATCTTTAAAAAAGTAGATTTTCCTGCTCCATTTGCTCCGATAACACCATAACAATTACCTGCAGTAAATTTTACATTTACATCTTCAAATAACGTTCTTTTTCCGAATCTTAACGTTACATTATTAACTCCTAACATAGCATAAGCCCTTCCTTTCACATGAGTAGCATTATATCATAGTTTAAAATAAAATACAAGGAAAAACCCGGCTCTATAATATACATTTGCCCAAAATGAACATTACAGAACCGGATTTATTTAAATTATTATTTTTTATTAACAAGTTCTTTTAAAGCCTTACCTGCCTTAAATACTGGTGCAATAGAAGCTGGTATTTTTATTTCAGCTCTAGTTTGTGGATTTCTTCCTTTTCTTGCTTTTCTTTCTCTAACTTCGAAAGTTCCAAATCCTACCAATTGAACTTTTTCACCGTTTTTAAGTGCTTCTTCAACGCTAGTTACGAAAGCGTCTAAAGCAGTTTCAGCAGCCTTTTTTGTTAATTTGCTCTCTTCAGCAATTTTAGCTATTAATTCAGCTTTGTTCATTCTAAATCCCTCCTATTTTAAGATTACAATAAGAATATACTACAAAAACACTGTGTTGTCAACACTTTTTTACATTTTTCTCTATATTTTTTTGAGTTTAGTACACACCTTCCAAATTTTGTTTCCGCCTGGTAATTGCTTGATTTCATCCTCATTTAATATGCCAATATATATAACACTTAATACGTAAATTACAATAGCAAAAATTATACTAAGTACTGTATCTATACTATTTGAAATATTAAAATACGCAAGCAATTTATAAAATAACAGCGTTGATATGGACATTATACCTGTTGCAAGTATTGGCTTTAAAAATATATTTTTAAAGTTACGTTTTTGCTTTAAAATTCTAAATAAAGCTATATATGATATTGCAAATGCAATAACGTTATAAACTACAGTTGTTATTGCAGGAACTATTTCACCATATATTGGAATGAATACTACATTTAAAATATACTTTGTTACTGCACCAACTAAAAGTCCCGCACCTGGTACATACAATTTTCCAAATCCTTGTAAGGAACCAGAGAGTGTTTGATCAAGTACAGAAAATATTACCATCCAACATTGAATTTGAAGTAAATATGCTCCTGCTGTTGCATTTGGAAATAATAATTCAAATATTGGTTTTGCAAGTATAAAAAGTCCTGCAGTGCAAGGAAGTGCAATCATCGTTGAAGTTTTTAATGAATAATTTATCTTAGATACTGCTTCATCTTTTCTACCTTTTGCAAGTGCGCTAGATACAAAAGGAACTAATGCCACTGAAAAAGCTACATTAAGTGCAAGTGGAACATTTGTTAAAATATCTACCTTACCAAGTAATATTCCAAACTTTTCATTTGCTGTTTGAAGATCATATCCAAACTTTTGAAGTCCATCCATAACTGTAACAATGTCAATAACACCAGATAGTGCTGCAACTACACTTGCAAAAGATATTGGAAGTACATATGAAATTAACTTTTTTACTATTTGCTTTTTTGATTCTAAAGCATATTTAGTAGATTTTTTTACGTCTTCCCATATATCTTTTTTATTTTTATTATAATATTTTAGCATATACAAAAATGCAACT
>HF991977.1:12184-12453 GCA_000433135.1 Clostridium sp. CAG:921 | reverse complement strand
AGAAAGTGTAGTAGCAAGTGTAGAACCTGCAGCCATAATTTCTGGTGAAGAACCAGTTAGCATTACAACAAATACAACAGAAAATATACTATTTACAATTTGCTCTATAACCTGAGTTTTACTATATTGCATCATATTTTGCATTCCAAGGAAATATCCTCTTAAAGTAGCTGACATTGCAACAAATATAATCGCTGGTGCAAGTGCCATAAGTGAATATTTTACGCCAGGATTTTTCAATATGTTGGTAGATATTGCTCCCGCACCTA
>HF991977.1:9525-12177 GCA_000433135.1 Clostridium sp. CAG:921 | reverse complement strand
ATATTGCTCCCGCACCTAAAAATAATGATGCAGAAAATATTGTTGCAATAAATACAAATAATCCCATAGCTGTTTGAAATATTCTATGAGCTCCTCTTTTATCATCTATAGCCATTTTCTCCGATACCAATTTTGATATAGTATTTGGAATTCCCATTGTAGCTATTGCTAGTATTAATGTATACACCTGATATGCTGAGCCATAATAACTATTACCTTCATCTGAAAAACTAGGTATATTCGTAAGTATTATTCTATACACAAATCCAAATATCTTTATTAAAATTTGTGAAAACATAACTACAAGTACGCCATTCATAAAAGTTTGCTTTTTTACCGCCAATTTATCTCCCCCTTTAATAACTTATACTAAAATTATGTCCTAATTATACCATATTACTCAGGCTTTGTGAATTAAAAAATGTAATATAAAAAAATTTTCACATCATGAAGGATAATTCTTCATAAAAAAGTATTTATTATGATTAATTTTTTTATCTTATACGAAAAAAGTAGGAACAAAACATTCCTACTTTATATATAATGTACTATATTTACTTTTCTACTGGAGTTCCACATTCTGGACAAAACTTATTAGCTGGTTGCAAAACATTTCCACAATTTGAACAAACTCTTCTTTCTGGTCTTTTTGCACCACAGTCTGAACAGAATTTTCCGCTTACATCTTTGTCACAGTTAGGGCAATGCCACATTTGAGGATTTTGAGTAGGTTGTGCTACTACTTCTTGATTATTTGATTGTACAGGTTGTTGCACTGCTTCTGTTGCAACTGGTTGTGGTGTTACAACAGCTTGTGGTTGTTGAACTGTTGATTGACTTTGTGCCATCTCAGGATTTGGTGTCATAGGTTGTGGTGTTTGTTGGAATTGACCATTAAAAGCTCCACCAGAAGTCATATTCATCATTCCTATTCCCATAAATCCATTTGCAGCTCCATTTGCATTATTTGCAGCATCCTGAATTGCTTGTGCATACGCACCTGTAAGGGTACCTTGAGCTTGATATTGATCTCCACCAATTTCATAGTTGTCGATCTTTTTACTAGATTCATCATCTAAAGTTAGACTCTCAACAGCAAAAGAAACAAGTTTAATACCTCTATTTCTTATTGGTTCATCAAATACATTTTCATCCATAATTTTCTTAATTTCATCAGTTTTATTAGGAAGATCAAGTACTTCAATTTTATACTTATCACTACCTAAGCCATTTAAAACATTAGAAAAAGAAGCTATAACTTCTGAACGCATTTGTTCTGTTAAATCTTGTTTTCTATAAATGCTAGCTGTTCCTGCAATCTGGCTCATAAATAAAAATGGATTGTTTATTTTAAATGTATACTTACCAAAACATTTTACTTTTACGCTCATTGCTATGTATGAATTAGTTCTAGCATTCATAATTGGATGTCCCCAATCCTTATATGGCACTGGTGCTGGAGTTCCAAACTTATTATCTAATATTTCTTTTAAATTAAAGAAATATACAGCTTGTTCTTTAGCAGTTGCTCCACCATAAGTAAATCTTTGCCACATTTCTTTAAACATACCACCAAATTGTCCTGCAAACAATGAAGGTGTTGAAGAAGAATCAAATACAAAATATCCATCTTCTGCTGTAGCATCTACAATTCTACCATTATCATATACTATTGCACATTGACCAGGTGCAACTATTACAGTACTACCACTTGAAATTACCCCATTTGGAGTAGTTACTTTCTTCATTAATATATCTGATCCCATATCATCACATCTTAGTGCCTCTTTCCACTGATCGTGTAAAGTACTACCAATAGCACCAGCTGCTGCTCTTATTAATCCCATATTATTACCTCCTAATATATAAATATAGCTTAATAACTACACTTATACTATACTATATATAAAATCCAAAGTCAAGTTAAAAATTTATATTGATTTTATTTTTTGACTTTTTTTTCAAACATATTTTTACATAAGTTTTTATTTGTAATCTTCACTATATGATACCATTTTCCAAACTCTCATATTTATATCTTCAATCCTTGCACCGCAATATTCACATACTTTATTTTTTATATCTTTAAACGGTGCTCCACAATTTGGGCAATTTGTTGTAAATACTTTATCGTTTAATTTTATATTTTTATTTTCTTTTACCAAATTTACATCATAAGCATATACAAAACTACATGTATATCTTGTTTGCTTTTTTATATTTTTATATGTATTATCATTACCACACACATAATAATATTCAACAGTCGAAGATGTTGTAATTGTTGCCATTCCAGAACTTTTTTGATAATTTTTTATTGCATGCCTATGAAATTTAACATCATCGTATCTTACATTAATTTTTCTTGATTTCAAATCATCTATTTTTTCATTTAGTAAATTTTCCATAAGTTCTAAATCTTTATTTTCACTAATTTTTTGATTTTCTATAGTATTAAAAATATTCATTAATCCAGATTCAACTTTTTGATACAATAGTTCCTTATTAAAATCTGGAAAATCCTCCAATATTAAAGGCTCATATATGGATGTCATCCCAGATACACTTTTTCTTTCTAATGATAAATTTGTACTATTTTTACTAGCATTTTTAGCCATACTAGTTAAAATTTTCATTTGATTTTTTCCAATA
>HF991977.1:0-9493 GCA_000433135.1 Clostridium sp. CAG:921 | reverse complement strand
ATAATTTTTCTGATTCCAAAATATATTACGATTATAACCACAAAAATAGCTATAATCACTCCTAAAAATCCACCTAAAATTCCACTAAGTAGTTTCATAATTTTTCTCCTTACTTTTTTATCACACACCATAATATTATAACTTTACTTTTAATTCTACATGATTACATTATATAATAAACATGTAATTTATACAAGAAAAAAATAAACCTAGTATAAAATGGACTAATATACTAAATTTATTAGTTATACAAAAATGGGGCTGTAAAAAAGTCAAATAAAAAATTTATTAAGAATGTAGTAAATTTATTATGATTTTTTTTGCTTAAAGCGCCAAAACAGTAGGGATAACATTAACTACGCCTATTTTATGTAAACTGTATATTCTATGTGCACTTTTCAATTATCATTTTTTATAATTCAATATGTCCCTTCTGCCTAAATACTTCTATTCATACAAAGTAAGGCTCCATGTATAGATCAAAATTTTTTTTAAACTTCTTCATGCATAGACGTTAATTCTTTATTTATTCTTACAGTTTTGTTATTCTTAGCTTTAGGACAATATTCATTTTTATTTTGGCATTTGGACAAATCAAATTATAATTTTCATCATATTTAAAGTTTGTTGATTATATGGATTTTTTCTATATTTTTTATCTTTTGTTTCTTTCTCAAACATTGTAAATTTCATAAATTTTTGCATATTATGTTGTTCACATTATATATAGTTGTTAAATGAACCATAACCTGCATCAGCAACTTGATGTTTAGGACATTTACCATATTGTTTGTTAAATTTTCTTTTATAAACAGTTTTTTAAGATACTATTTCAAAATTTGATTTTAATATCTTCCATTTGTTTTTATTATATTCTAACATATAAGTTTGTATTCCAGAAGATTGATTATCAACATAATAGTAAACGTTAATTATTGCTTTTTTATAAGAAAACGAGCTAAATTTAAAATTTATGTGCATAATCCATTTAAATTTTCATAATTATTGTCATTTAATAAAATTAAGTCTTCTTTTTCCATATTATATATATTATAATTATATTTCTTAGAATAGCTAAGAATTTCTTTTTTTGATTCTTCTGATAATAATTCCTTATTCAATGGATCAAGAGCATCATCAATATATATGGATAAATATTCACTCGAATCGTTTGAATATTGACTAACAATATTGTCAATTAAATCTTCATACAATTTAATGGCTGCTGTTTCATTTCCTATATTTTTTTTATTTTTCATCTCGAACCTTCATTAAAATAATATCATATTTATAATAAATATTGCAACTATATTCTCTTTAATTAAAAAATTATATTTATATATAAGTTAATTAATATAACATTACATATTTTAATATTTTTTTCATATTATATTGAAAAAATTTAATTAACAAAGTTCTTAAAATATAAAAAAAATATTTTCTTATTTTAATTAGATTACAAATAATAACATACAAAATTCAAAACTAACATTTTATTGTACTTTACTTTTTCTAAAAAGAAAATAGAGTAAACAAATTTTTTACGACTTTGTTTACTCTTTGAAAATTAATTTAATTCAGACCAGTCTTTGGCAATTCTTTTCTTCTTACAATGTTTCTAGTATAAATAATTGTAGTCTATTTATCATAATCTTCTACGTGTTTTTCTAAATAATCTCCACTTACTTTAGTATTATTTGTAAGTGTATATCCATTTTTTTTCTAATCGTACAATGTCTTATTATAACTTTGCTTCTCATTCTACATTATTACATTATATAATAAACATATGATTTATACAAGAAAAAAATAAACCTAGTATAAAATACATTAATATACTAAATTTATTAATTAATATAAAAAGGAGGACGTTTGTATTATCAAACATCCCCACGCAAATATTTATGCACTGAGTCTAAGTTCCACAACTTCTGGATCATATACGAGTGCATGCGTATTCCAGAATTCTACGGCTTCGTCATAGCCAGTCTTATCTACTTCGAACCTCCTATCCCATGGTTCTGGTTCAGCACCTTCACCAATATATGCTGTGATGAGGATAAAATACTCTCCCTCATCATCAACAGCTCTCTTTAAAATTACCACCATTTTATTGCAGTCAATCCCCTTACGGCCTCGCACCATTGGCGTTGGGCCTTTACGTTTCTTACGAATGACATAAACAATGTCATCCTCATCAGTCACAGGCACACATGTAGTCATGCCAATCTTGCGCCCCATATCCACAATGTGCTTTTCGTTGTCAGCCACCTGTGTTATTTTTGCCAGAGCTTCCTTCAGTAACTCTGGGGTAACATCCCCATGCTCCGTTAAATGACTGTATGGTCTGTCATACACATTAATGCCATCTGCCGTAATTCCTAACAAATTTAATTGTCTCATTTTAGTAATCGTCTCCTAGTATGAAAATTTAATATATCATAATAATTATCTAGAAGACTCTCCTTTCTTTTTTTATAATAATTTCCAAGGTAAATGATTACTACCTTATAAATTTATCTCACTAATAAGTATTATATCATATTTTTATGCCTTTTTCTATAATTATGTAAAATTAGTATACTTTTTTTGCTTATTTTTGAGTAAAATACATTTCACTAAAAAAATGCCAAATTAAGAAATATAAACTTTCCTCATTTAGCATTTTTCAATATACAACTTTTAGGTTATATGGCTCATTTACCTATTAAATTCTAAATTCATATCATTTTTTGCAAACTCAGCTATCAAAGTATTCATAGTATTATCAATTTCTTCCTTTGATAAAGTTTTATCATATGATCCTATCTTAAACCTTATAGTAACACTTTTCTTATCTTTTAGCTTCTCATCATTTTCATAAATATCTATTAAATTATATTCTTGTAAATACTCTACATTTGTATTTTCTATGATTTTTTGTATATTGCTATACATTGTATCTTTTTTTACAAGCAAACTAAGATCAAAATTTACAACCTGATATTTAGAAATAGGATGATACTTAGTTTCAATTTTCTCAATGTTTGAAAATTCATCAAGGTTTATTTCAATCACTACAATACTAGCCTTTTTATTTATTTTTTCAGAGATTCTTGGATGTATTAAAGATACATACCCATAGCTTTTTTTATCACTTACAATATCATACGAATTAATTTTATGAATCCATGAATAATTGATCTTACCATCATTTGCAATAAATTCTACATTTGTATTTTTATTTATTTTAAATATAGACTCCACTATTGATTTTGCCATATATAATGTTGAAGCATCATCTTTTTTTGTACTTGCTAATCCAATTGCAAGAATTTTTTTCTCATCACAATTTTTGCCATCAAAATTATATTTAAAAGTTCTTCCAACTTCAAAAATATTACAGTCATTTAAGAATCTTAAGTTGCTATTTATATAATATAGCATTGTAGGAGCCATATATTCCCTCAAAGTACTATCTGCCCTATTAAGACCATTTACAATTTTTAGATTATCTCCTACTTTTATTTCAAGTTCTTTATTTTGTTCTTCACTGTACCATACATAACTGTGTATCTCAGACATACCATATTTTTCAGCTAACATTTTTTTAGTTTCATATTCGATTACTCTTTCTTCGTCATCTTTTACTGGAGAAATTTTCCACAAATTTGATTGTGGCATTATATTATCATAACCATATATTCTAGCTACTTCTTCTATAAGATCGGCTTTTGCGGTTACATCTTTGGTTGCCCTAAAAGATGGCACAGTTACAGATAATTTTTCACCATTTACCTTTACACCAAACTTTAAATTTTTCAAAGTTTCAACAATCGTTTCAAATGGAATATCTATTCCAATATACCTATCAAAGAACTTTTTATCAATTTCTATATTTATTACCGGATATTTCTTTAAATATACATCTGTAAATGAAGATGTAACCTTTATGTCTTTATCATTTTCCTTTAACAAATATATAAATCGAGAAGTTGCAAGCTTAACAAACTCAGGATCTAATGTTTTTTCATACCTTGCTGATGCATCAGTTCTATGTGCTATTTTTAAAGCTGTTTTACGTATTAATGTAGAATCAAATGTTGCAGATTCTAAAAAAAGTGAAGTTGTCTCATCAGCTATTTCAGTTTCAAGTCCCCCCATAATTCCTGCAATTGCTACAGGTTTCTTATCATTTTTTATCATTAAAGTCCCAACAGGAAGATGCCTTGTTATACCATCTAAAGTAACAAAGTCTTCATCTTTTTCTAAAGATTCAACCCTAATACTTTTTACTAAATTAGCGTCAAATGCATGCATTGGTTGTCCTATTTCAAGCATAACATAATTTGTTATATCAGCAAGTAAATTAATACTTCTAAGTCCAGTATAATATAACCTTACTTTCATAGTATATGGTGATACATTTTTAGTTATATTTTCTACAGTTATTCCTGAATATCTATAGCATTCTTCAGAATTTTTTATGGAGATATCAAGACTTGGTAATGACTCATACGCCATTAAATCATCAACTGGCAGTGGCTTTAACTTTCTTTTTGTTATTGCAGCAATCTCTCTTGCAATACCATAATGTCCCCACAAATCAGGTCTATTTGTTATTGATTTATTATCAACCTCAAATATAGTATCTTCAAGTGGTATTATTTTTTTTATATCTTCTCCAATTTCTAACCCATCATCTAAAATCATAACACCGCTATGATCTGCACTTATTCCAAGTTCTTTTTCTGATAAGCATATTCCATCACTAATATTTCCGTCAATTTTTGAGCTTTTTACTTCTTCACCTTGAAGAGTAGAACCAGCTTTTGCAAAAGGCACCTTTGCACCAACAAAAATATTTTTTGCTCCACATAAACTTTGTACTTTTTCATTTCCAATATCTACCAACACTTTACTTAATTTATCAGAATTTTCAATTTTTTCAATTTCAAGTATTTTTCCAACTACTACACCATTTGTATCATATCCGTACTTGACACTGCCTTCTACTTCTGCAGTACTCATTGTAAAATTGTATATTAATTTATCTACATCAATTCCATCTAAATCCACAAAATCTTTTATCCAATTAATTGATATATACATTATTTTTCCTCCTCATCAATTTTATAGTAATTATTTTATATTTAGTTGTTTTAACACTCTAAGATCACCAGAATTTAGCAGTCTTAAATCATCTATTTCAAATTTCATCATTGCAAGTCTACTAAGTCCAAGTCCAAATGCAAATCCAGAATATTCTTCAGGATTGATTCCACCCATCTTAAGAACATTTGGATGTATCATTCCACAAGGACAAAGTTCAATCCATCCACCATTTTTACATACCTTACAGCCTACTCCATCACAATACGGACATTTTACGTCTAATTCAAATCCAGGCTCAACAAATGGAAAAAATCCAGGTCTTAATCTTACTTCAACTTCTTTTTTAAATATTTCAGATAGTATGGCCTTCATAAAATATATTAAATTTGAAATTGACACATTTTTATCTATCATCATTCCTTCCATTTGAAAAAATGTATTTTCATGAGAAGCATCTAATGCTTCATTTCTAAAGCATCTACCTGGGAATATTGCCTTTAGAGGTGCTCCATATTTTTTCATTATTTTGTTTTGTGCTGCTGATGTTTGTGTTTTTAAAAGCTGACCGTTTTCAAGCCAAAATGTATCTTGCATATCACGTGCAGGATGATATTTTGGTACATTTACAGCTTCAAAATTGTTATATTCTGTTTCTACTTCATTTCCATCTTCAACAGTAAATCCCATAGAAGTAAATATTTCTTCTAATTCTCTTTGTACTATAGTTATTGGATGAAGTGATCCTATTTCTAAATCAACCGGTACAGTTAAGTCTATATGCTTTGAATTTTCAATTTTTCGTTCATACTCTAGTTCTTTTAACTCTTCCTTTTTTAGCTCTATTTGGCTTTCAATAAAATCTCTTAAATTATTTGCTTTTTGTCCTACTTCTTTTCTTTTTTCTGCTGCAACATCTTTTAAACCTTTTAACACAGAAACTAATAATCCTTTTTTACCAGTGTATTTAACTCTTAACTCTTCTAGTCTTTCAGAAGATTTTATACTTTTTAATTCTTCTTTTACTTTTTTTTCTAACTCTAATATCTCATTTTCCATATTTTCATATCCTTTCTACTTACTATACACATATTACTAAAATAGCAAAAAAATCATATAAAAAGAGCCATCAATCCCAAAAATTAGGACGAAATGACTCTCAAATTCCGCGTTACCACCTAAATTCATTTAAAACAAATTAAATGCACTTAATTAGCTATAACAGGCATACCTGCTTTTTCCTACTTACAATCGTTTCAAAAAAAGACCTCCAAAGTGAAATTTCACTAAAAGTACATCCATAGGCTCACAGCCAACGACCTATGTTCTCTTTGATGTATTATTTCTAGCTACTTTGCTTTTTCATCGGCATATAAAACTACGTATAGTTTATCACATTTTTATATTGTTGTCAATTTTTTTTATAAATTTCATAATTCATAATTTCTATGTAGCTTCTATATAATATACTAATTTTATATTTAATCAAATTTAATTAAAAAGGTGGCAGTTAATTAATAACTTACCACCTAAAAATTCTTATTATGCTATAACAACATCATTTTTTTCAAGTTTAAAATACCTACCAGTTTCTTTGAAAAAAACTACGTTTTTTGCATTCTGTGCCTTTAATATTTTTAGATATGCATCACTTATATCCTTTTCTTTACATATCTTTTCCATAATATCTAAAGGTAATTTTTCACCACCATAATATGTTGTATATGGCTTTGTATATACTTTTTTAGTATCAATATCGTAACTAACACCATTTATTATAACAGCTTCCTTTTCTATAGTTACTTCTCTACAACCATATACAGCCATGATATTACGATCTTTTAATAATCTTTCTTTTAATGTTTCAAAAATTTGAAACTTTGATACATTAAAAACTGATCTATCTGTTCTATCAAAACTATACATCAGTCCAATGTGATTTTCATAAACACACTCAACTCCTTCCAGTTTGGTTTCTTTACAGCTGACATTTAATGCTGACATTTCTTTACCTCCAATTATGTTGTAATATATTTTTATGTATTCTATATTATACACTAGCATTTGAATATTGTCAAATCTTATTACATAACTTGACAAATTATCACAAATTTCGACAAACTATCACAATTTTAACAATTACATTTTTTATTTAATTCGTTATATTGAGTGTATCTTTTTTATTTAAATTTTCTATTCCTTCAATATCATAATAAGTTACAGGTGTATCTCCAACTATTACTGTTTCTGCTATTAAAAGTTCATTTGTAAATGTTTTGGTTTCTGTATAAAAAGGTGCCAATATTTTCATAGATACTTTTATTTCAATCATAATATTATGCTTAGTTTGGTTAATCCCCGCCTCTTTAAATTCAGATTTTATTTTTGCTTCTACATCTCCAACAGGTATTGTTTTTAAATTAATTTTTATTCCATGTCCACCAAAAAGTTTTACACCCATAAGTGATCCAAATGGAATGGTTATTTTACTTTCTGAATTTTCATCTAATTTTTCTTGAACATCTAATAATACAAGATTTGTTAGTTTGTTTATCTTAGTAGTATTAGCAACAAGTGCTATTATCTTATTATCATTATCTTTTTTTATATCAACTAAATTTTCATATTCTGTAGTTTCTAAATATTTATATACCGAACTACTACTAGTTCTTAATGCTATCATTCTAGCATTAGACTCACAAAGTGCAGATATTGTTGGTTGCAAATTTTTATTAAATAAATAAGTAACTAGTGCTATTGGAAGTACAATTGTAAAAAAAAAGACAATTAGCCTTTCAAAGCTAATTTGTCTTAATGTAAATAAACAATACTTAAGTTTCATAAATTCACCTAATAATCAAAATTTTTTGACCAACATCAATTTTATCTGGATCAACTATATCATTAATTTTTACTATTTTATCAATACTTGTTTTATACTTCTTGGCTATTTTCCACAAACTATCACCAGGTTTTACAATGTATACATTTATACTGTCTATATTACTAAAGTCTAAATCTCCGTCTTCAATTTTATCAATTATATTAAGATTTAAAACATTTTGAATATTTGCAAGTATATCTATAGACATCTTAGCCTCAATATCATTGCCGCTTTGTGTTACACTAATACTATCCAAATCCAATTCAATATTTGCCTTAAATCCACTAATTAAATTATCAATATCATACTTTTCATTTACCAAAATATCAACAGTCTTTGAACTAAGTTCGTTTGTTTCAATATCTTGAAGTAATAAATTTAATTTTGCATTTCCATCAAGTTCTACAGTTGTTCCATTTATATTTGCATTTATGTAACTAGTATCTAGTGTATAATCGATTAATCTTGTATTTTGTGGCAATATATTTGTTATATTTTCTTTTACTTCAATTATTTTACTTTCTATAGCATTACTAGATACAGCTTCAACTGTTTCTACATCATATTCTAGTTCTTTTTCCTTGCTATAAAAATCTTCAACATATTCAACACTTTCTTCCTCGTACATAGTTACATCAGTGTCAATTTGATAGTCAATGCTAAATGTCTTTGTAGTGGTTATTTCAGGATTTAATTTTATATTAAAATCTTGTATTATATACTTTATATCAAATTTTGATTTATCATTAATATTTTCAAGTTCAATCATAGCTGAAAATGGAACATCTAAATTCATATTTTTTACATTTTCAACTTCTCCCTCACATAAGTACACTATTTTTAATGATATATCGCCTTTTACCATTATTTTATTATAACTTTCTTTATATTCCGTATTACAGATTTTCGGCTCTACACTTAATATTTCAAAAAAGTCTTCAGCATCTTTTGGTAACATTACTTCTTCTTTTGAAGCAATTATACTATGTTTATTTTGTAAAATATTACAAAAATTCTTTTCACACATTTTACATTCAATATTACTATCTTCATCAAAATTTTTTATTAAATTTATATCTACTTTGCAAGTAGCTTTTACATTGAAAACTATTTCAGTTTTTATTGCCATCTTTCTTTCATTTGGAAGTGAAAAAATTACATTTTTGCACTTTGGTATAATCCTTACATCCATAGAGTTATCCACATTTTGAACATTTATAACCTCAGTATATGGATAACTTACAAAAAGTCCCCTATTTATATACTTATCATCATTTACTTTATAGATTATAAAATAGTTTAATTTTCCTATAATTTTTATTTTTCCTTGCAAGATTTCATAATTACTAACATATGGTGTTACTAATACATTTACTATTTTTATTGCATCAGGTTTTGTATCAGGAACTATTATATCTTGTTCAATCCAAGAACTTACCTCGTCATTTATTTGACATTTATTTAAACATATATTTTTTGTTTGCATATTAACTAACATTTTTTATCCCCCTTAAATTC
>HF991976.1:15942-17836 GCA_000433135.1 Clostridium sp. CAG:921 | reverse complement strand
AATTTTGATATAGATAAAATTTGTAATTATGATAATGCAAAAGTTGAAGAATTGCTTAGAAATGATAAAATAATAAAAAATAGACTTAAGATAATTGCTACGATAAACAATAGTAGAGTTTTTAGAAAAATTCAGAGTGAATATGGCTCATTTGCAAGCTATTTAAAGACTTTTACTAAAGAAGATGTAATCTATGAGATAGGAAAAACTACAAATTGTATATCCGATGAGCTATCAAAGGATTTAAAAAAAAGAGGAATGAAATTTGTTGGAAGCATAGTAATATATTCTTATCTTCAGGCGATAGGTGCGATATATTCGCATGAAAGAGATTGCTTTATGTACAAAACTAAATAGATATAAAATGAATTACTTTTTCTTTTAAATGCTTAATAATCTCTAGTTTTAATGCGTTATTTTTATTTATCAGTGGTAGTTTTTGATAAAAATGAATATGAAAGGTTGAAAGTTATATATTTAATGTGCTAAAATCGTATGTACTAGGGATATAAAGAGGTAATGATTATGAAAGCAAAGAATAATATTTTTTTATTAACAAAAAAGAGTGGCATAAGTTTGATGGCACTTGTAATATAAAATGAAAAATAATTAGATAGTTATGTTATAAAATTATTTTTTGAAAGGATGGTTTATATGGAAAAATCAAAAGTTTATTTTACAAAAGAAATAACACCAGAATCTCTTGTAAGAGTTTATGAGGCTCTTGGAGTAAATCTTAAAGGAAAAGTTGCTGTTAAATTACATTCAGGCGAAAAAGGAAATCAGAATTATTTAAGACCTGAGTTTGTAAAAAATATAATCGATAAAGTAAATGGAACTGTAGTTGAATGCAATACTGCATATGGTGGCGCTAGAAATGAAACTAGTAAGCATAAAGAACTTATGCAAGAGCATGGATGGTGCAAATATTTTGATGTAGATATAATGGACGCAGAAGGACCAGATTTAGAAATAGAAATTCCAAATGGTATTCAAATAAAGAAAAATATACTTGGAAAAAATATAAAAAATTATGATTCTATGCTAGTATTGTCACATTTTAAAGGACATCCAATGGGAGGATACGGTGGTGCTTTAAAGCAATTATCTATTGGTTGTAGTTCATCTTCTGGCAAGGCTTATATACATTCTGCTGGTAAAATAGCAGATCAAAATATCTTATGGGATAATATTTCAGAGCAAGATAAATTTTTAGAATCAATGGCAGATGCAGCATCTTCAGTTCATGATCTTTTTAAAGGAAATATAGCATATATAAATGTTATGTGTAACATGAGTGTTGATTGTGATTGTTGTGCAGTTGCAGAAGATCCATGTCTTAGTGATATTGGTGTACTTGCAAGTTTAGATCCAATAGCAATTGATCAAGCATGTATTGATTTAGTGTATAATTCAAATGATAAAGGAAAAGATCACTTTATTGAAAGAATTAAGAGCAGACATGGTGTTCATACTATAGAAGTAGCAATCAAACTTGGGTTTGGCACAAGAGAATATGAACTTGTTGAAATATAGTTAAGTTAGTTTTAATATTTTATTTTTTAATTTAAAAAGGATTCTAGCCTATTACATGGTTAGAGTCTTTTTTGTATGCGTTATGACTTCTTTAGAGGTATTTTACGAAATATCATCGAAAAAGATTACATAAAATTGACAAATGGTAGAACTTGTGTTATAATATTTTTGCACGGTAAAATAAACACTCCAAAATTATTGATTTGGAGACAACTCACAGAAAATTAAAAGGAGAAATTAACATGAAGAAACACGAGATTGCATATGTAAGTGATACGTCACTTACATCGCTTAATGGCGAAATTAAGAAAATGGAAGAAAACGGCTGGACATTAGTACCGCCGATATTATTGAAAAG
>HF991976.1:897-15937 GCA_000433135.1 Clostridium sp. CAG:921 | reverse complement strand
GTCCCGCCGATATTATTGAAAAGAAGATGGTTTGACAATAAGGGCAATAGGGTTTCTTATATTAACTTTTGAAAAGGAGGATTAATATTTTATAAAAAAAGCCGAGATTTAGTAATCTCGGCTTTTTGATACCAATTTAAAAATTAAGAATTGTAAATATATTAATATTTTATTTTTAAAAATAATTTATTCGAAAGGAGTGATGAGCATAGTCGTGGGTATATATAATACTGATAAAAAGTATAATATAATTTATGTTGATCCATATTTGAACAATAAAGCTTGGCATAAAGAAAGTAGATCTACAAATAAACATTATAAAACAATGAATTTAGAGGATATAGTCAATATGAAAGACCGTGATAAATAAAATCACTGAAAAGGACTGTATCCTCTTTTTATTGGTAAAATTAACTAAAATGTTAAAAGCTTTTGTTGTACTTGGTTTTTGGACAAGAGGAAACACAGAATATTGTTTATTTGGTACTAAAGTACATATAAAAAAAAATCTAAAAAAGTTAGTCAAGTTATAATATCTGTTTGCAAAGAACATAGTAGAAAACCTAATGAAGTTAGAGATAAAATAATACAACTTTTTGGAGATTTGCCACGAATAGAACTTTTTGTTAGGCAAAAGTTTGATGGTTGGGATTGTTGATAAAATGAGGTTTAAAATATTGTTTTAGTGATAACAAGAAAAAAGGTGTTACAAATATTATTTTAAATTATATAAATTCTAAAGAAATATATTTGAAAAAATATAATTGGTTTAGTAAATTATGTTGATAAAGACTTAATGACTCTGTAATTTTTTACTTAAATATTGACATATACCCCTATAGGGTATATAATAATTTTTGGATATGGAGGTAGAAAATTGAAAAATGAAAAATGTAGTGAGTGTCTAGATTGTGCAAAGTCCACACATAGAAGTGAAATTGAAAAGAAAAAGATTATTAAAAGATTAAATATAATTGAAGGACAAGTACGAGGAATTAAACAAATGATAGAAAATGATAGATATTGTGATGATGTACTGACTCAAATGTCTGCAATAAATAACTCTATTGAAAGTTTAGAAAACTCAATATTGGAAAGCCACATAAAAAGTTGCGTATTAAATCAAATAAAAGCAGGAAATTTAGAAATAATAGATGAAGTAATGGAACTTTTTAAAAGGTTGCGTTAAAAATAACATAGATAAAAATAAAGTAGTAATAAAAAATATAATAAATAAAAACAAATTGTAAAAAATATTAATGTATGAGTAGTAAAAAAGTTTATTTTCGTAAACTATATTGCTAGAGATATGATTGGAGGAATAAAAGTGAAAGAATTAAAATTAAAAATATCAGGAATGCACTGTACAGGTTGTTCTACAAGACTTGAAAAAGTGCTAAATAATGTAGATGGAATTAAAGAAGCAGTTGTAGATTTTGAAAAAAAAGAAGCAAATGTAATATATGATGAATCAAAAATAGATATTTCAAATATAAAAAATATAATAGATGATGCAGGATTTAAAGGAGAATAGCAATATGAAAAAAGTACTTTTAAAAATAGGTGGAATGACATGTTCTGCATGCTCTTCTGGTCTTGAAAAGTATTTAAACAAACAAAATGGAATAAATGCAAGTGTAAATTTAGTAATGAATAATGCAAATATAGAGTACGATGAAAATATACTAAAACTAGAAGATGTAGAGGAATATATAAAAAAAGCAGGTTTTGAATCACTTGGAATTGATGATTTAAAAGTCGAAGATAAAAATGAAATTAAAGAAAAATTAAAATTAGTAGTTTTAAGTGTTATTTCAATACTAATTTTATATATATCAATGTCACATATGATAGGATTAAAACAAATACCATATCTTAGCATGGAAGTATATCCTAAAAATTATGCTATGGTACTTTTAATACTCACAAGTTTTGTTATATTTTTAGGAAAAGATATATTAAAAAATGGATATAAAAATTTAATTCATAAAACTCCTAATATGGATACACTTGTGATGATAGGGGTACTTGCAAGTTTTATATATAGTATTTATGGTACTGTAAAAATATTTCTTGGTAATACTAGTTATTTAGAAAGTTTATATTTTGAATCTGCTGCAATTGTTATTTTCTTTATAAAGCTTGGAAAATACGTAGAGGGAAAAAATAAAGAAAGAACAAAAGAAGCATTAAAAAATTTAATGACTATCACACCAAATCATGCAACCGTTATAAAAGATGGAAATGAAATTACCGTTACCTTAGATGAAATTAAAAAGGGTGATATTGTTATATGTAAACCAGGAGAAAAAATAGCAGTTGATGGAAAAATAGTAGAGGGATTTACTCATATAGATGAATCTTTTATAACTGGTGAAAGTACTCCAGTAAAAAAAGAAATAGGACAAAATGTAATAGCAGGTAGTATAAATTATGACGGTAAAATAAATTATGTAGCACAAAAAATAGGAAAAGATTCAACGGTATCTGAAATTGTAAGATTAGTTGCAAATGCCACTTCTACTAAAGCTCCTATTTCCAAGGTAGCAGATAAAGTAAGCGGATACTTTGTACCATTTACGTTACTAATAGCACTAATTTCTTTTGCTATTTGGCTTGTAATTTCTAATAGTTTAGCTGTTGCAATAAATATTTTTGTTAGTGTTTTAGTAGTTGCTTGTCCTTGTAGCTTAGGGCTTGCAACGCCACTTGCAATAGTAATAGCTTCAGGTAATGCAAGTAAGAAGGGAATACTTGTAAAAACAAGTGAAGCTTTGGAAAATGCTCATAAAGTAAAAACAGTATGTTTTGATAAAACAGGAACTTTAACAACTGGGAAACTAGATGTTTCTAAAATATATAGCTACGAAGGATATAGCGTAGAAAAAATGTTTAATATTGTAGCTAGTGTAGAAAAAAATTCTGAACATCCAATAGCTAAGGCAATACTTGAAAAAGCAACTATTCAAAATATGAATTTAGAAGAAACTTTAAATTTTAAAGCAATCCCAGGATATGGAATAAGTGCAACTTTGAAATCTAGTAAAAAAGTTTTAATTGGAAATTTAAAACTTATCAATGAAAAAGAAGATATAAAATTAGAAAAAGAAAAGCTAATTGATTATGAAAGCCTTGTTTTAAATGGAAATACTGTGCTTATTGTTAGTATAAATGGAGTTGTTGCAGGAATTATTGGCTTAAGAGATAAAGTAAAGAAAAATGCCAAAACTGTAGTTGAAAAATTAGAAAAAAGCAATATAGATGTAGTAATGATAACAGGTGATAATGAAAAAACGGCTAGTATTATTGCAAATGAAATTGGAATAAAAAATGTTATTTCAAACGTTACTCCAAAGCAAAAAGCCGAGTCTATAAAAAATTTAAAAAAAAGCGGTTATGTTATGATGTGTGGTGATGGAATTAATGATAGTGTTAGTTTAGTAACTGCAGATATTGGAGTATCTGTTTCAAATGGAACGGACATTGCTATTAATAGTGCAAACGTTGTACTTATAAATGATAATATAGAAAAGATACTTGAATTAATTGAAATAAGTAAAAAAACAGTAAAAAATATAAAACAAAATTTGTTTTGGGCTTTTGTGTATAATGTATGTATGATACCAATAGCATGTGGAGTATTAAAACCTATTGGAGTAGAGCTAAATCCAATGATAGCAGCTTTTGCTATGACGATTAGTAGTTTTTGTGTTGTTTTAAATGCTCTAAGATTAAAAATAAAGTAAAAAGGAATGAAAAAATGAAAAAAGTTAGTTTAAATGTTAAAAAAGTAAACAAAGATAAAAAGTCATATAAATTAAATCAGTTCTCAAGAACAGAACTTTTAATAGGAAGAGATAGTATAGATAAGCTAAAAAATTCAAAAGTTGCTGTATTTGGAATAGGTGGAGTTGGTTCTTTTGTAGTCGAAGGACTTGTAAGAGCAGGAGTTGGAAATTTTGTACTTATAGACGATGATAAAGTTTGCCTTACTAATTTAAATAGACAAATAATAGCAACAAGAAAAACTGTTGGAAAGTATAAAGTTGAAGTTATGAAAGAAAGGATACTTGAAATAAATCCTAATGCAAATGTTACTATATATCAAGAGTTTTTTATGCCTGGTAATAATCAAGATATAATAACAAGTGATCTTAATTATGTAGTTGACGCTATTGATACTGTAACGGCTAAAATAGAAATTATAACAAGATGTAAAAGTTTAAATATACCAGTAATATCTTCTATGGGAACAGGAAATAAATTAGATCCATCAAAATTACAAATCACTGATATATACAAAACAAGTGTGTGTCCACTTGCAAAAGTAATAAGAAAAGAACTTAGAAAAAGAAACGTAAAAAATGTAAATGTAATTTTCTCTACAGAAGAACCAATAAAACTTGATCAGAATATAGAATGTTCATGCAAAGTAAATTGTATATGTCCACCTGGTACAAAAAGAAAATGTAGTACTAAAAATCAAGTTCCAGGTAGCATATCATTTGTTCCGTCTGTTGCAGGACTTATGATAGCTGGAAAAGTTGTTACTGATATAATTAAAAAGTAGGTAGTAAAATGGAAAAAATGACAAATATATATTTAGATTATGCAGCAAATACGCCTGTTGATAAAGAAGTATTAGATACTTTTTGTGATACAACTTTAAAGTATTTTGCAAATCCAACATCAACACATCCACTAGGAAAAATAGTAAATGAAAAAATAAAAGAATCTTCAGATAATATAATGAATTTGTTAAAGCAACATACAAATTTAGATAGTGATATGGAGATTATCTATACATCTGGAGCTAGTGAGTCAAATAACTTAGCTATAAAAGGCGTTGCTAAAAGTTACAAGGAAAATGGAAAACATATAATTTCCACATTTTTAGAACATTCATCAGTTAGTTCACCACTTACATATTTAAAAGAAGAAGGATATGAAATTGATTTAGTAAATATAACAAGTCTTGGAAAGATAGATATAGAACATTTAAAATCACTTCTAAGAGCTGATACAATACTTGTTTCTATATGTTATGTTGATAGTGAAGTTGGAAATGTTGAACAAATTGAAGAAATTTCAAAATTGCTAAGTAACTACAAAAATTGTTTTTTACATGTAGATGCAACTCAGGCTGTTGGAAAAGTTAAACTTAATTTTTCTGGTGTTGATTTAATTTCATTTGCACCACACAAATTTAATGGGTTAAATGGATTTGGAGCATTACTAAAAAAAGAAGATATTGTACTAGAACCAATTATAAATGGAGGGACAAGCACAACTATTTATAGGAGTGGAACACCTGTAGTTGGTCAAATATGTGCACTTGAGAAGGCGTTAGATATAACATTTAATAAATTTACTAAAAGATATGAATATGTAAAAAATTTAAATGAAATTATAAGAAATTATTTTTCTAAATATAAAGATGTGAAGATTAATACACTAGATACTGAAAATCCATATATACTAAATATAAGTATTGATAATATAAAAGCTATAAACTTTAAAGAAAAACTAGAAAAATATGGTGTATGTGTGTCAATAAAATCTGCATGTAGTGTACAAACTACGCCATCTAGAGTAGTAAATAGCATGTTTCATGATAAAAAAAGAGCATTTGGTGCTTTTAGAATAAGTTTAAGTCACCTTACAAGTAAAGATGAAATAGATTCATTTTTAAATATTTTTGATATTTGTTATGACAAAATTAAAGGAGAAGTAAATGGAAAGGTATGAAGAAATAGAAAAAGATATAGTAACGACTTATAGGAAAAAAATTTGGAATAAATTTATAAAAGCAATAAGAGAGTTTGAGATGATACAAGATGGTGATAAGATAGCTGTGTGTATTTCTGGTGGTAAGGATTCAATGTTACTTGCTAAATGTATGCAAGAGCTAAAAAGACACAGAAAGATGAATTTTGAACTTGTATTTTTGGTAATGGATCCTGGGTATAATAAAATAAATAGACAAAAGATAATAAATAATGCTAAGCTTTTAAATATTCCAATTACTATATTTGAGTCTAATATATTTGAAGCTGTTGAAAAGATAGATGATCATCCTTGCTATATTTGTGCTAGAATGAGAAGAGGACATTTGTATAGAAAAGCAAAAGAACTTGGATGCAATAAAATTGCACTTGGACATCATTTTGATGATGTTGTTGAAACAATACTTATGGGAATGCTATATGGTGCTCAAATGCAGACTATGATGCCAAAACTACATAGCACATATCATGATGGTATGCAGCTTATAAGGCCATTATATTTTGTTAAAGAGGCAGATATTATAAAATGGAAAGAAAGAAATGACTTACATTTTATACAATGTGCATGTAGGTTTACTGAACATTGCACTATGTGTGACAATGGTGGTGGTGGCTCAAAAAGAGAGGAAATGAAAAAGCTTTTAAAACAGTTAAGAAGTGTTTATGATAAAGTTGATATGAATATATATAGTAGTACAAAAAACGTTAATCTTAATACTCTTATATCATACGTAAAAGATGGAAAAGTTCATAGTTTTATGGATGATTATGATAAAAATAAGAAAAATTTAAAAAAAGATTAAAGCTGTATTATGTTTTAAAATGTGAAAATGATGTAATATAGTACAGTATGGTATAGATAGTATAATATAATATGTTAAATACTTAGGACTTTAAGAAAGGTTCTAAGTTTTTTTTCTATATTTTAATTGGTGAAAATATGATAATGACAAAATTAATAAAAATTTATTATTATTATTACCTAAAATTTTGAAAATCTAGTTATGCATTAAGAGATTAAATTTTCATGGGATATTTTTTGAAAATATGGACAATTTTTTTGTTTTATTATATAATTTACGAAGTAGAAGTGTTATTAAAAGTTATGACATTTTAACATAAAAAATGAGGTGGAGATGTGGAAAGCAAGTTATATAAAGCTTATGCTGAAGTGGATGAAATTTTAGAGTTGATGGAAGATATGTATAAGTTTAAAATCCCTGAAAAATTAAGAGAGTTATTTAAAAAAGAAAAATTACAGAATTATAGCCCAAATATAGATCTAAAAATTTCTTTAGATGAACAAAATTTACAAAGAGAAACTTTTTCTATATTGGCAATGTTAAATCTTAAATATTGGTGTGAAGATGAAAAAGAGAAACAAGAGCTTATGACTATTTATAAAAAAAATGATGCTGAAAAAGAGGAATTAATAGAAAAAATACGGCTCAGATAATTTATTTAAGAAAAAAGAAGATGAAAGTAAGACGGAAGAAGCAAGTGCAGAAAAAAGTATTGATATATATAAAGAGAAAAATTTTATAAAGAAGATGATAAATAAAATTATGAGATTTTTAAAAAGAATATAGGGAGAAATTTTTTATGGAAGATAATACAGAGCAAATGAAAGAATATTTAAAATTAAAGAAATTAGAAGATGAAAATAAAATTGACGATCTAATTGATGAAATATATGATAGTGTTTTAAATGAAGTACAAAATAGCAAATAAACGAAAGGTAAGTGAAAAATTATGACAAAAGATGAAAAAGTTGAAATAGAAAGAAAGGTAATGAAAAAATTTATGAACTATTTCAAGGATAATAGACTAGATTTTAATGATACACAGTTATTGCAAAGAATGCAGGAATCTATAGCAAGAATATTTCAGCTAGAAGTAGAAGAAATGGGATATAATTATAGCCCTAGTGAAAATAATGCTAAAAATACTATCGAATTAAATTTTGTAAATGATATTAATGGATGGTATAAGGGATTGTGCAATAGTTATAGTGTACCGCCTACTATTACATATAATATTGCACATTTATATAAAGACTTACAAGATCGAGATGTTGATAAAAGATTGTTTGCTTGTAAAAACTTATACAGAATAGTTTTTCATGAGTTACAACATCACAGACAACATTTAATGGTAAGAACAAATGTTAGTAGTAGAGATGGACTAAGATATGCTAGAGACTTTGCACTTATGAGATATTTGCAAAAAAAATGGTATAGAGATGTTAATGAAAGAGGTGGAGTAGGCAATTATGATTCATGTACAATAGAGAATAATGCAAACGAAGTTGGATATAGGCAGTATTTAGAAACAATTGGAAGTTATGATGAAACTATAACAGATTTAATGAATATTGAAAAAGGAAAGCTTTACACATCTAGGTATAAATCTGATGTAAGTTCTTGGGATGGGAAAATGTACTATACTAGTAATGGCTTGCAAGAAAGAGATGACGTTACAGTGCCAATTTTGGATGACTTAATATGTGTTAGAGGTGGAACTAAAATTTTAAAAGACTACCCAATATTACAGAAAGAATATAATTTGGATGGAACCAAAAAAACAGCGGTTGAGCTTATCAAAAATATGCAACAAGAAATGTCAACAATATCTAAAAATCAAGCGTTGATGCCTCAAGAAAGAGCAGAGCTTATGAAAGATGGACAAGAGATGTATTATGATTTGATATATAGACAACTTGAAAAAAGTACTCCGGAGCAACTTAATCAAATTGTAACACAAATTGGAAAAGAGGGAAGCAAGAGAATACTTAGTGAAATATCACATTTTTTTCAACGTGAATTGGCAGAAAGAATAAATGCATCAGCTAAAATGGCCACAGCACAAGAAAGAATGGGTAAGGATGGTTTCATAATGCCAGATAATGGTGGAAAAATATCTGTTGAACAAGATGGAAAAATAAAGCAAATGAGTTTTGATGAATTTATAAATACAATAGATCCTAAACTATTACAGAAAAATTTTGATATACCAGCTGGAAAAGATAAGGGAGAGATGACAGCTAAAAAATTTGTAGAAAAATACTTTTTTGA
This sequence comes from Clostridium sp. CAG:921, assembly GCA_000433135.1. Taxonomy (GTDB): domain Bacteria; phylum Bacillota; class Clostridia; order TANB77; family CAG-465; genus CAG-465. The sequence goes on along the minus strand of HF991976.1, from coordinate 7,077 downwards.
TTACTTACCTCCAAGTGGAGAAGTAACTTTAGCAAATGGACAAATTATAACAGCAAAGCAGTATATAGAACAATATGTGTTGACAATAAATAAACTAAGAGTTGAAAAACCTCCATATAAGATTATCACAGAAACTATGAAATTGGATGATCCATGGAAAATTCATAATGAAAATTTTAAAAGATTGGAGCAATACTATGACAAAAAAGAAAAAAATATTGCTCAAATAAGCTTGAAGATAGACAAGTCTGATTTATCAAGACGAAAAATGAGTTGGATCAATGAATATATTAAGGATTATGATGAGACTGAGAGTAATTTAGCATATGATTATAGAAAAGAACATGAAGGAGAAAATATAAAAAAGGTATTAGAAAGTGTTAAAGCTGGCAAATTTGAGGATGGATTTAATGTTGCAGAAGTATCTGAAAATCATTTTTCAATGTACGTTGGAACTATGGCTAGACTTATAAAAGCGGCAAAATCATTGACGATTGATGGAGGTGTAAACTATCTTGAAAAGTTTACTGATATTCCAGAAGTAAATGAAATACTGCTAAAAATCAAGGGTAGTAATGGTTTAAAACACAAGCATATTGAAGCTGAAAAAAATAGAAAAAATGGCACAATTCCAAAATATAAAGAGACACTGGCGGAAATGGATAGGAGAATAGCACAAGAGTATTTGGAAAGTAATAATTTAGTTATGGGATCGGTCCAGAAGGAAATTGATTATAGACGTAGATTAACAGCTAATAATTTATTAAAAATTTCTGATGAAACCGAAAGAAAAGATATTCCAATGCTAACTATACAACAAATATCATTAAGTAGAGTTTTAGCAAGGCAGGATGGAAAAACACCAAGCAAGTCATTTTATGATCAAAAAAGAAAAGGATGGTTTTGCTTTACTAATACTAATTTAGAAAATAAATTGCCAGAAGATCAATCAGTACCTGGGTCAACTAGTACTGATACTTATGGTGCAAGAGGTTTATCAATTGTAAATATCGTAAATAGTACAATAAAAGTTGGAACAGGAATGAATGACATAAATGAAGTATCAGAAAAAATTATAAAGACACAAGAAAAAAACTTGCAAAGAAGTAGATAAAGTGGTAAAGGATTAAAAATGTTATTATTTTCTTGATAAGTATATGTAAAAAGTATCAAGTAATAGGTTTATGTTACTTATGTATTTTGCTAGAATGGAAGCTAAGTTTTGATAAAGTGTAAATTTTATTTTACAGATTAAGTAAAAAACAAGGAAAATAATTTTGCTAATGAATTGTAAAGGAGGAATAATTATGTCAGAAAATAAAGTAAAAATGCATTCGTTAAAGAAATATTACAAACTAACAGATGAAAAGTTATTAGAGTTATTTGATGAGCATAGTATCAAACTAAAAAGTTATGCTAAGAAGATATATGGTGACAACTTTAAACTATCAGAGGAAAATAAAAAAGAATTAGTGTTAGATATGCTACTTATGACATTAGAATCATGTGATTGTAAAGCTGAGATACCAAGTAAAATGGGCATAGAAAGCAAGTTAGATGAAAATGTACATATAAGAGAAGTTTTAGAAGAAAAATTAGGAATAAAAAAAGATTATAAAATTCAAGGATTAATTGGAGATCATGGAATTTACCAAAGTACTGATTTTATGCTTGATGATATAGCAGGAATTGATGAACTTGATATTACACCAGAAGAGTTTAGAGCAATTTCAGATAAATATTTTACTAGAATATCAGATATGATACAACAAAATAATTTGTTGAAAATGCAAATTAAATATGAATCAGATAATTTGTCAGAAGATATATCGATTGAGTCTTTAAAAGAAAACTTCTTTGAATTTTTAAATGGAAATCGTGAATTAAATTTAAAAAATAAAGTATATGTTAAAGAAATGATGAACCTAGTAAGATCGTATGATAAGTATTCTTTGTTAAATGGTTCAAAGCAAGTAGAAGATGAACTATCATCTGGATTATATGAGCTTGTAAGATACCCAAATAGTTACTTTTCAAATGAAGAAAGAACTTGTTTGGACAAGATCACTAGTATGTGGAAAAGTGAAGATTTTAGGAATTTTAAAAATCTAAAATTATTAAGAAAAAGATATAATGATATTTTAAGTGGAAATGAAGGCAGTAGAAAAGATATTAAAAAATGTGTACAAAAAATAGATAAAATACTTAGTAATGGAATTCCAACAATGAAAAATGCATCAAAAGTAAAAAACGAAATGGCAACATTATATGCTAATTTTGAATGTGAGAACAGAAATGATATAATAAGTCATTTGGTTAATCCCCAAAAAAGTACCAGGGTTTCTAAAAAAGAAGATATTCCTGAAAATATGCTTATACATGTTTATGATCCTGAATCGTCTAAATTGTTTGAAAATGTATTTGCTACATTAATTGTGGATAGATATAAAAGAGCTATAGGTGAAGAGCCAAATGTGGCTGAAGAAGTCGGATTTTATAAATATCTTGATCAAGGTATAAATGAAGCTGTAAAAAAAGATTTAAATAGATTTAAAGATAAAATTGATATTAATTATATTAAGGATGCTGCAAACGAGTTAAAGCCTAATATTACGTTTAAATTTAAAGATGAAGATATATTGTTTAGAAAAGAAGTATTACAAACTCAAGAGCATCAAATTGCATGTAGACTTTCTGTACCAGACGAAATAAAAGATATAGGAGAAGAGTGTAGGGGACTTAGTTTTGCTGTTGGAATTAATGGTGATAAGCTAAGAGCTGAGGATATTTTATTATGTTCAGATAAAAATGCAAATTCTAACGTAGGAATTGATAATATACCTGTAGAAGATAAATTTGTTGAGTTATCAAAAACAAGAAAAGAACTTGAGGCGGTAAGAACTAGAACAGAAGTACTTTTAAAGCGTGAAAATTTAGAAGCTGGTTATCTACTTATTATAAAATCAAGAGATTTAGATGAAGATGAAATAATGTTAGAAGAAAATGAGATTAATAAAGCAAATAAACTTGGAATTAAAATAATAGAAATTGATATTAGAGAAATAGAAAAAAATGAAAATATTCAAGATTATTTTAGACAAGAATTAGGAAAACAATGTGAAATTTCAGATGAAATAGTAAAAAATGAACTGTCTAGAAATGACGAATTACCAGTAAATGAGGATAAAGAAAATGTATCCTTTCAAAAGGATTAGTACTGTTTTTTGTACAAAATATAATGTGAATTTAATACATTTTAAACAGTAACTACTACTGGATTTATTTGCTATAGGAAGCATATTAAATATATTGACTTTCACTAATAATTATTATATACTGTTCTTGATGTAATATCAATTAATAAAAATGTGAAAGGAGTTAGTATGACTTTAAAGAAGCAAGGAAAAATAATCGAAAAAATGATAAATATTATCATTATATTTTTGTTGGGAGTTGCTATTTTAAATATTTTCTTTTTTAAGGATAATTTAATGAAAAGTTACAATTATAAATTCATTATAGTATTTTCGATTATATATGGTGGTATATTTTTGGCGACTATGTATTTTTTTAAAAGAAATAATAGAAAGAATATAAGTAGTAAAAGCAGTAAAAACAGTAAAAGCGGTATAAAGAATTTAATTATGTACATTTTTTTAATTTTTATACAAGTAATATATGCAGTATTAATTTTTAGAACAATTGGTTGGGATGTAGGAATGGTGTATGGATCCGCATGTGATCTTGTCAATGGAACGTTTAGTAGTGCAGAATATTTTTCAATGTATGGAAATAATGTGTTACTTTTATTATTCTTAGAAATATTATTTAAAGCTGCTAAATTAGTTGGATGCAATAATTATTTATTAGTTTCAATTGTTTTTAATATTTTTATGATTGACTTAGCAATTTACTATATTTATAAAATATGTGAAAAATTAATGGGGAAAAAATATGGTATACTTTCATATTTTATTTCAATTCCAATGTTAGGATTGAGTCCATATTTAGCAGTAGTGTATTCTGATACGTTATCTTATATTTTTCCTATAATTATATTTTATAATTATATATCATATAAAAATGAGAAAGATAGTAAAAGTAAATTAAAGTTTATTTTTTATATTGCCTTCTTTTCCATTTTAGGATATTTGGTAAAACCGACAAATATTATAATATTAATTGCAATTTTTATTATTGAATTAATTTCTATGATAGAAAAAAGAATCTTTAAAAAACAATCTGATAAGCAAAAGCAAATATTGTTAAATAAGAATAAATATAAACAGTATTTTATTAATTGTTTGACTGTTTTTTTAACAATATTAGTAGTTTATGGTAGTTTTAGTATATATAAAAATTTAAGACTTAAAAAGTATATACCAAAAGATCTTATATATCAAAATAGTTTTCCTATGACACATTTTATGATGATGGGATTAAAGCCAGAAGGGTATGATGGAAAATATTATGGCGTTTATTCAGAAGATGATGTAAATAGTACAAAGTCTCAAATAGGAAAAAATGCCAAAAAGGAATATAATATTAAACAAATAAAAAATAGGCTAAAATCAATGGGAATAAAAGGTTATATTTCATATTTATATGACAAATATACTTTTATTATTTCAGATGGTTCCTTCTTTTATGGTAATGAAGGAAGTTTTTATCAATCAGAGCCGTATTCAAATGGAAAATTAGCTAATTTTGTGCAAGACTTTTCATATGTAGATAGAAAATATTATAATAAAGTAACAATAAATATTATGCAATCTTATTGGATAATAGTACTTGGATTAATACTAATATCATCAATACTTAGCTTAATATATGATGAGGATAGAAAGTTTAGCATTTTAAAACTTTCTATTATAGGTATTATAGCATTTATACTGTTATTTGAGGCAAGGTCAAGGTACTTAATGAATTATTTACCTATATTTATACTTTTAGCTATCTATTCTATAAATACATTTGAAAAAATATATGAAATAAAATATAGTAAAAAAACTGTTGAATTATTAGAGGGGAAGAAATAAATTTTAATGAAAACTTTAAAAATTGATGAAAAATTAAACAAATAGTTAATGATAAAAAGATTCTTAGAATTTTTTGCAATATTTAAATTTATTATTGAAACTTTAAGAACTTTAGAATGCGATGAAGTTAAATATCTTAAATCTCCAAAAGTGTGAAAATAATTTGAAATTGTGTTACTATTGTGATATAATTTTCCAAAAAAAGGAGGCATAAGATGGAAAAAATTATAAAAATGCTAAAAAAATATAAAGAAGTAATAAGTTATTTAATTTTTGGAGTATTGACAACAGTTGTTTCGTTGGCTGTATATTATTTATCTGTATTTACATTTTTAAATCCAAATAATGCTTTTGAACTACAAATTGCTAATATAATTTCTTGGATTGTTGGCGTTTGTTTTGCATATTTTACAAATAGAAAATATGTATTTGAAAGCAAAGAAAAAAATAAATTAAAAGAAGCAAGTAAATTTGTATTTGCAAGAGTTGTAACTTTGATTATGGATATGATAATAATGTGGATAGGTGTAACATTATTGCATAGAAATGATAAAATAATAAAATTAATTTCACAAGTTGTAATAATAGTTTCTAATTATGTATTTAGCAAGATTTTTGTTTTTAAAAAAAAGGAGAATAATTAAAAATGGAAAAAAGGAAAATATCAGTAGTTATTCCTATGTATTATGAGGAAGAAGTAGCAAAAGAATGTTATAATAGAATGAAAAAAGTATTAAATGATATGAATGGATATAACAATGAAATAATATTTATAAATGACGGAAGTAAGGACAAAACTTTAGAAATACTTGAAGAAATTGCTAGCCATGACAAGAATGTAAAAGTTATATCATTTGCAAGAAATTTTGGACACCAGTGTGCAGTAACGGCAGGACTAAAATATGTTACTGGAGATGTTGTATGTATAATTGATGCAGATCTCCAAGATCCACCAGAGTTAATAAAAGATATGGTTAAAAAATGGGAAGAGGGCTATGAAGTAATATACGGTAAAAGGAAAACTAGAGAAGGCGAATCATTTTTTAAATTATTTACTGCAAAAATGTTTTATAAAACATTAAACTTTTTTTCAGATGTAGATATTCCAAAAGATACAGGAGATTTTAGAGTCGTTGATAGA
>HF991976.1:0-826 GCA_000433135.1 Clostridium sp. CAG:921 | reverse complement strand
AGAGGATTATTTAGTTGGGTTGGTTACAAACAATATGCATTTGAATATGAAAGAAAAGAAAGATTTGCAGGAAAAACTAAATATCCATTAAAGAAAATGCTAAAGCTTGCATCTGATGGAATAATTGGATTTTCAACAAAACCATTAAAAGCAATAGGATTATTTGGAATTTTAAGTATAGTTATATCATTTTGTATTTTAATATATGCTTTAATTGCATGTTGCTTTAAAATACCAGGTCTTGGAGCTGGATGGACGTCTATTATGTTTTGTATTACTTTTTTTGCTGGAGTACAACTTATATCAGTCTGGATTATGTCTGAGTATATTGGAAGGATATATGATGAAAGCAAAAATAGACCACAGTATGTAATTGCAAAGACGATTAATATTGATAATAACTAAATGAGAAATATTATATTTAAAAATATATAGTATGTAGTATATATATGGTATTAATAATATCAGAAAGTATAATAGAAAAGTTATAACAAAAGGGTGAACTTAAGAGGTTTATCCTTTTGTTTATATAAATACTTTTTTAGGCAGTACAAAATTCTAATATGAATTTTTAAGCTATATATATTAAAAATGTTTCAATCAAATTGTACAATTTCTAATTGTACAATTCTAAGTTTAATTATTTAAGTTTCTAAAACTAAAAACATAAAATAAATTTTCTCTATAAATTAATTATACTTTATTGTAATTTTAATTTTTCATTATTGAAAATTTTATCATGATATGTTAACATTTATTTATACTATATTAGTTATTTAATTATATATGTATTAAAAATAAGTAGGTATGATTATGGAAAATGAAA
>HF991975.1:25643-25852 GCA_000433135.1 Clostridium sp. CAG:921 | reverse complement strand
TCTCTGTGACCATTTTTAGTTTATCACAATTACTTCATTTTGTCAACTAATACATTAAAAGAATTTAAAATTTCAATATTTCTCTAAAACACTAATTAACAAAACTATCTCCTTGCGACATTAATAATCTTACCACTTTTGTTATCCTTTGTCAACATTTTTTGACATTTTTTTTAAACTTTTTTTATATTTTAATGTAATAAGTAAAC
>HF991975.1:20421-25619 GCA_000433135.1 Clostridium sp. CAG:921 | reverse complement strand
TATATTTTAATGTAATAAGTAAACTAAATGGTTATGAATTGCATTAAAATAGTAAATTTATACTAAATTTACTATTTTAATGCATTTACAACTACTATAAAACAATATCATTCTAAAAATTTTACTTACAATTAAATATCAACAAGAATAACATCCTCACCTATTCTATTTATTTTGCTCCATGGAATTGTTATATTATTTTTACTCATTATATTTGTGAATATTTTACCACTTTTAGCAACAATTATTGAATGAATCTCACCATTTTGAAAATCCGCTTGAACGTCTACTACAAATCCAAGAACTTTTCCATCATTTATATTTATTACTTCTTTTTGTTTGAAATCAATTCCTCTGGCCATAAAATCACCTATAACATTATATAACAATTATTCTAATTTTATACATGTCTATTTTCAATTTCTTTATTCTCTAATTCTTTTTTTACCTTATCTATAAGCAAATTAAATTTCATTCCATTTGAAGCTTTAAAATATAATAAATCTCCTTCTTTAACATTTCTTAATATTTCAATAGCTAGATCATCCATTTTATCAAATGATTTTATACTATTATATCCAAAATATTTTTCTGATTGCTCTGCAATAATTTTGGATTTTTCACCAAGTGTATATAAAAAGTCATAATTTACTTTAGCAAATATTTTTGAAACATCAAAATGTATCTTTTCTGAAAGTTCTCCTAAATCAAATATATCACCTATAATAGCAAATTTTCTCTTTGCAGTTAGTTTATCGACACTTAGTAATCCTGATTTCATAGATTCTGGACTTGCATTATACGCATCATCTATTATAGTTATACCAGCAATTTCATCTTTTTCCATTCTTCTACTGTAATTTTCATATTTAAATATACCTTTTAAAATATTTTTTGCACTAATATTAAAAATTTCTCCTATTTTTATTGCACATAATGCGTTATATATATTATGATTTCCTATTTGATTTATTATTACTTTTTCTTCATTTCCATAAACTCTAGTAATAAATTCAAGCGAATCTTCCTTTTGATTAATATCTTTTACGGTATCAATAGTATAACTTATTACATCATACTTATTATTGCTTATAAGTGTTGATAGATATATATCATCACCATTTACAATAACTTTTTTTATTCCTTTTATTTCATTTAATAAATTACTTTTTTCCTCAAATATTTTCTCCTTTGTCTTAAATGTTCCAATATGTGAACTACCAATTACCGTGTAAGCGACAATATCTGGCTTTATTATATCAGAAAGTTCTGCCATCTCACCAAATTTATCAATTCCTGCCTCTAGAACACACACATCTTGATCAGATATTTGCAAACACATTATTGGTACACCTATATTACTATTGTAGTTTTTTCTTGTAACCAGAACATTCTTCTCTGTTTTTAAAACGCTTGCAATCATTTGTCTTGTACTAGTTTTTCCAACACTGCCAGATACTGCTATTACAGGAATGTTAATATGTTTATTCCTATTATATCTTCCTGCATCAACTAAAGCTTTTTTTGTATCGCCAACCTCAATAATATTAATCTTATCATTAATTTTTTTTGCTTCATTTATAACCTTTTCTTTATTTTCAAAAGAAGATGAAACGAAAAATCCACATGCACCTTTTCTAACAGTATCTAAAATATAGTCGTGTCCATCATTTTTTTCTCCAACTATTGGTATGAAAAATTCATGCCTTGATATAATTCTACTATCCACATCATAATCTTTAGGAATTTTATCATATTCGCCATTTAAAAGTATTCCATTAGTTGCTTCAACTAATTCTTTTATACTTAACATATATATCACCTTTGTTATTTTATCATAAAAATATTCTCAAAACAATAATAATTTTAAATATTAAACTCTTAATTTGAAATATCAGATTCATACTTTTTCTTAAGCTTATCAAGTGCAGATTTCTCTATTCTAGAAATTTGAGCTTGTGATACACCAAGTTCAGATGCAAGTTCTGTTTGAGTTCTATCTTTAAAATATCTTTTTTCTATTATAAGCCTTTCTTTATCATTCAATTTTTCTAACATTTGATTTATTGCTATGTTGTTTATCAATTGCTCTGCATCTTCTTTTTCATTTTTCAATTGATCTAGTAAAAATATTTGATCACCTCCATCATTAAAAACACTATCATAAATAGACATTGGGCTTATCATACTGTCAATTGCCAAAATCACATCCTCTTTATCTGCATTTACTAACTTGCAAATTTCATCTACTGTTGGTTCCTCGTTTTTTTCTTTTATATATTTTTCCTTTTCTTGAGATATTACATATGCTAGATCTCTAAGAGACCTAGTCACTCTAAAAGCACTATTATCACGTAAGAACCTTTTTACCTCACCTACTATCATCGGCACTGCATAAGTTGAAAACTGCACAGGTTGCTCTATATCAAAATTGTCAATTGCCTTTATAAGTCCAATTATTCCAACTTGAAAAATATCATTTATATTTTCACCCCTATTATTAAATTTTTTTATCAAGCTTAATACTAATCTCATATTAGCATTTATAAATTCTTCTTTTAGTTCATTTTCCCCATTTTTTATTCTTCTTAACATTTCCATTTGTTCACTTGCGCTAAGCCTTGGAAGTTTAGATGTATCTACCCCCAATATTTCGACTTTTATATTATTCATATTTAGTCCTCCTTTATCTTTTGTAATAGTTTTTACGCGGTTCTTTTAACATATTCACAATCGACAAAACTAGTTATTTTATTCTCATTAATATAAATTATTTCCATTATAAATATATATGTTGCAAATATAAAATATATATTACATTTTTCATTTAAAGTTAAAATTAGACAAATTTATCACAATGCTTGTAAAATAGTTTCTTTAATGTTATTTAAAATTTATCAAATAACATTAAATACTGAATTAATAGTAAAAATTTATTGATTACACTTTTCTATTTTTGTATTTTTCATACATCATATTTATTTTTCTATACTATTTTTAGTTAAAAATTCTCTTTAACTTCTTAAAAGCCCCTTTAATCTCTTAATTGAATTTTTTATTTGATTATAGTATAATAAATTATGATGTTTAACTTAAGGAGGAATCATGAGTATAAAAAAAGTAAAATACAATTCCGAAGAAGAATTTTTAAAATCATATAATCCAAATGATTACGATAGAATATCTGTCACAGCTGATGTATTAGTTCTAAGTATATCTTCTGGTGAAAAGGAAAATTATAGAAAATTAAATAATAAGCATTTTAGTATATTGTTAGTAAAAAGAACTGAGTATCCATTTAAAGATAGATGGTGCCTACCTGGTGGTTTTATACATATCGATGAAACTATCGGCGATGCAGCTAAAAGAATACTTAAAAACGAAACAAATTTATCTGACATTTATATAGAGCAATTATATACATTTAGTGGAGTAGACCGTGATCCACGTATGCGAGTTATAAGCACATCATATATTTCATTAATTGATAAAAGCTTACTAAATATAAAGCTAAATGAAAACGCTAGTTGGTTTGATATGAATTATACTGAAACTAAAGAAAAATTTGATTTTTTCTTAACCAATGGTGTGGAAAATATAGAATTTGAAGTAAAAAAGACTCTCAAAGATAAAACTACGGATAGATATTCTTTTGCAACTATTAAAAACGATAAATTAGCATTTGATCACCCTCTTGTAATTGCTAGTGGAATATCAAGAATTAAAAATAAACTAAGTTACACAGATATCGTATTTAATATGATGCCTGAGTATTTTACACTTGGTGAATTACAACAAGTATATGAACTCATCTTAGGAAAAAAGCTATTAGATCCGGCGTTTAGAAGAATTATTTCCGGTAAAGTTAAAAAAACAGATTTGGTAAAAAAAGGTGAAGGTCACAGGCCTTCTGCACTATTTAAATATAATCCTTTATCTTAAAGTTTCTGCATTGTCAGAAACTTTTTTTTATATTTTTTTAAATTTACTTGACAAATCAGTTTGTTATTATTATAATGTTATTAACAAATTGATATTAACATCTCAAAAAAAATTAAATGGGAGGTAACTTTTTATGAACTATATGAAAAGAATCACTGTAAAAAGTAACATTATAATAATTAAGTATATACTTTTCTTTAATGATAGTTAACTTAAATATAATGAAAATATACTTTAAAATGGAGGTAAAACTATGAATATCAAAGATAGCGTATTAAAAATAAAAGAGTCACAAGAAGCCAATAATACTATACTAAATGTACAAAATGATGGCAAAACAGCAGTTGTCGTTGTTGATATGATAAATGATTTTTATACGTCAAGTGCAATGTCAAATCCACTTGTCAATAATATTTTGTTTTCTATGAAAAACTTTTTAAAAGATTTTTCTTCTAGTAACAGTGAAAATATAATCTTTATTTGTGAATCACATACCGAAGATTCTATTGAGCTTAATACCTATCCAATACACGGAGTCTCTGGAACAGAAGGTGCTGAAATAATAAGTTATTTAAGTGATATTCCATTTGAAAAAAAGATTTTAAAAAATTGTACAAATGGTTTCCACGTAGACACATTCAAAAAGTGGCTTTTAAATAATCCAAATATCACTAAAGTAATTTTTGTTGGTGTGTGTATAGATATTTGTGTAATGCAAATTGCTATGAGCACAAAAACATTTTGCAATCAGATTAACAGAAATATCGAGGTTGTTATCCCCAAAGATATGGTTGAAACTTATGATTCTTCAGATCATGACAGAGATTTATTTTATTATATGTCTCTAGAACTTTTAAAGCAATCAGGATGTAGTATTGTAAATAATATCAATTTCATTAGTTAATTAAGGAGGATTTTATCATGAAAAGAAACAATATGGAAAGACTTAATACTTGTGGTTACGCATTATATACAGACAAATATGAACATACTATGATGTATGGATACTTCAAAGAAAGTAAAAAAGATGATGTTGTTTTTGATATGTTCTTTAGGAGTGTTCCAGATGGCGGTGGATATGCTATTTGTGCGGGACTTGAGTCTGTAATTGAGATAATTCAGAATCTCAAATTTACTGATCAGGACATCGAATTTTTAAGAAAAACTACTCCTTATGATGAAGATTTTCTTAATTATTTGAAAAATGATTATACTTTTAATGGTAGTATCTGGGCGGTTCCAGAAGGAAGTATTAT
>HF991975.1:11679-20378 GCA_000433135.1 Clostridium sp. CAG:921 | reverse complement strand
GATCGTAAAAGTAAAGGCAAATCCAATTGTTGCTCAGCATATTGAGGATATTCTTTTGACTTTTATTAATTCACAGTCGCTCATTGCAACTAAAGCTTCAAGAATATGTTACGCTGCAAATGGAGAACCAGTAGCTGACTTTGGGCTTAGAAGAGGTCCAGCCGACAAAGGTTCGGTGTTTGCCTCAAGAGCAGCATATATTGGAGGTTGTGTATCAACCAGCAATGAAATTGCTGCAATGACTTTTGGTATTCCAGATACAGGAACTATGGCGCACAGTTGGGTTCTTATGCATGAAAACGAGGTTGCTTCATTTAGAGAATATGCAAGTATTTACATGGAAAATGTCATCCTTTTGGTTGATACTTATGATACTTTAAAATCTGGTATTCCAAATGCAATCACGGTATTTAAAGAATTGCGTGAAACTGGCAGACTTCCAAAGTTATATGGTATTAGACTTGACAGCGGTGATTTAGCATACCTTTCTAAAAAAGCACGTATCATGTTGGATGAGGCAGGATTTACAGATGCAATTATTTGTGCATCCAATAATTTAAATGAAAGACTTATCCAACAGCTAAAATCGCAGGATGCTAAAATTAACTTCTGGGCTACAGGTACGGAGCTTATAACTTCCTACAGTTGCCCTGCATTTAATGGAGTATATAAACTTACTGCAAGAAGTGAAAATGGTAAGCTAACACCTGTTATAAAGCTTTCTGAAGATAAGATAAAAGTTACCAATCCTGGAGATAAGAAAGTATACAGAATTGTCGACAATGAAACCGGATACTACATGGCTGATATTATTTGTTTAGCTAGTGAAACTTTTGATGATAGCAAAGATCTTACGATATTTGATCCTGAGTTTACAGCTAAGAAAAAAACATTTAAAGCTGGAAGTTATTCGTTAAAAGAATTACTTGTTCCAATTTTTGACAAAGGTATTTGTGTATATGATAACAAATCGACAGAAGAAATTCGCAATTACTGTCAAGAAGAATTGTCACATCTTTGGCCGGAAGTAAGACGCTTCGATTTTCCACACAAGTACTATGTAGACCTTTCACTAAAGCTTTATACATTGAAAGAAAATTTGATTTCCACTATTAACAATAAGGAGGATTAATTATTATGAATGTAAAACAAGAAGTAAATAATATTGTAAATAGTATCAAGGATTATTTTAAGGCTGCCGGTAAAACTAAGGCCGTCGTTGGCAACAGTGGTGGCAAAGATTCTGCAGTTGTAATTGGCTTACTTAGTATGGCTCTTGGAAGTGAAAATGTTATTGCTATTACTATGCCATGCTACTCAATAAGTCAGGACTACGAAGATGCAATGCTTGTTGTAGACAGATTTAAAGTAAGAAGTAAAAATCTTCCACTTAATGATGTTAATGACAGCATGCACAAAACAATCTTTGAAAATTATGGAGAAAAATTAACTGGTGAAGCTGCAATAAATTTAAAGCCAAGACTTCGTATGACAATGCTTTATGCAATTGCAGCATTAGAAAATGCTTTAGTGGTTGGTACTGGAAATAAGTGTGAACTATACATTGGTTACTTTACTAAGTACGGTGATGGTGGATGCGACTATAACCCTATTGCAGATTATTTAGTAAGTGAAGTATATCAGATTGCTAGGCATATACTTGTACCAAGTAAAATAATTGCTAAAGATCCTGCCGATGGCATTAGTGGTAAATCTGATGAAGAAAAGCTTGGGTTTACTTATGCACAGGTTGAAGATGTTATTCTTACTGGTAAGACTGTAGATGCAGAGGCACAGAAACGCATTGAGAGAATGCATGTAATATCCGAGCACAAAAGAACTATGCCAAAGTGCTGTGTTAGACTGTAATTTTTAAGTATTATTTGCTATAGCTGTAAAAATTTTTTAAAAAAGAAGAACCTTCAAATTTAGGTTCTTCTTTTTATGTATTTTATGTATATATTAAAACTTATTGCATTTACTTTGATAACAATTTGCATACCAAGTTAGAAATTTCGGTAGGATTTTCTACACTCATACCCTCAATTAGTCTTGCTTGAGCATATAATATTTTTGCATACTCTTTTAATACTTCTTTATCATTTTGATATAGCTTTTTTATTTTACTTGCAATACTATGCTCTGAATTTATTTCAAGAACTTTCTGTGCTTTAACATTTTGATCTGTAGGCATAGAATTTATAACCTTCTCCATTTCTATAGATACATTACCTTCACTCGTAAGACAAACAGGATGATCTTTTAGTCTATGTGTAAATCTAACATCTTCTACTTCTCCATTTAGTGATTCCTTCATCAAATTTAACATTTCTTTATTTTCTTCATTTTCCTTCTTTAATGCTTCTTTTTCTTCCTCAGTATCTAAATCTAGTGTATTTTCTGACACATTTACAAATTTCTTGCCTTCATATTCAGATAATGCTTTTATGACAAATTCATCAATATTTTCAGTTAAATACAAAATTTCATATTCTTTTTCTTTAACTTTTTGTACTTGTGGTAACATATCAATTTTATCTATTGACTCACCACATGCATAATAAATATCTTTTTGGTCCTCTTTACACCTTTGTACATATTCTTGTAAAGTTGTAAGAGCTTTATCTTTTGAAGAGTAAAACATAAGTAAATCTTTTAAAGAATCTTTATTCATTCCATAATTATCATATGCACCAAATTTTAATTGAGAGCCAAAATTTTCAAAAAATGTTACGTACTCATCTCTTTTATCTTTTAATATTCTTTTTAGTTCTGAATTTATCTTCTTTTCTATGCTCTTTGCAAGTGTTTTTAATTGTCTATCATGTTGTAGTAACTCTCTTGAAATATTAAGAGATAAATCTGGACTATCAACAAGGCCTTTTACAAAGCTAAAATAATCTGGCAATAATTCTTGGCATTTATCCATTATAAGTACACCATTAGAATAAAGTTGTAAACCTTTCTCATATTCTTTTGTATAAAAATCAAATGGCAAATGAGATGGTATAAACAACAATGAATTATAACTAAACGTTCCTTCTGCTTGTGTATTAATCACAAATTGTGGCTTAGTAAAATCTGAAAATTTTGACATGTAAAAAGAATCATATTCTTCCTGTTTTATATCAGACTTTTTCTTCTTCCATAAAGGCAACATGCTGTTTAGAGTTTCTTTATCCATAACAGTTTCAAACTCACCTGTTTTTCCTTCTTTTGGTCTTTCATGTTCTACGTCCATAACAATAGGATAACGAATATAATCAGAATATTTTACTACTAAATTTTTTATTACTAAGCTATTTAAAAACTCACTATATTTTTCTTCTTCTGTATCCTCTTTAATTAAAAGAGTTATAGTAGTACCAACTTCTTCTCTTTTTGAAGGTTTGATAGTATATCCATCCACTCCAGTTGAATGCCATTCATATGCTTCATTTTTTCCTACAGCTCTTGAAACAACGCTTACATCATTACTTACCATAAAGCAAGAGTAAAAGCCAACACCAAACTGTCCTATTATATCTACATCATCTTTCTTTTCATTTAATTTTTTAAATGCAAGAGAACCACTTTTAGCAATAGTACCAAGATTTGTTTCAAGTTCTTCCTTAGTCATTCCACAACCATTATCTTCTATTATAAACTTACGATTTTTACTATCTAACGTTATATCAATTTTTAGGTTATTTTTTTCTATATCATCTCCATTTCCTGATATAGAATTATAATAACGTTTATCAAGTGCGTCACTACAATTAGATATTAACTCTCTTAAAAAAATTTCTTTATTTGTATATATTGAATTTATCATTAAATCAAGCAATCTTTTAGATTCTGCCTTAAATTCTTTCAAAAAAATCATCTCCCTTTACAAGATGATTATATACCTATATTTTAGCACTGTCAAGTATAGAGTGCTAATTTCACATATTTTTCACTTTCATAAATTTTGGTAACCGTCATGCCGTAAAATCTTTTTTCAAATTATTTATAACTTTTTTCTCAATCCTTGAAATATATGATTGAGATATTCCAAGCTTATCTGCAACTTCTTTTTGAGTAAGTTCTTCTACTCCATCAAATCCATATCTTAATTGCATTATTATTTTTTCTCTTTTATTTAGTCGTTCAATGGCTAGTAATAATACTTTTTTATTATCATCTTCTTCAATTGATTTGAATATACTATCACTTTCTGTTCCTAAAATATCTCCAAGAGATAAATCATTCCCTTCACTATCTGTATTTATAGGTTCATCTATAGATATTTCTGTTTTTATTTTGTTATTTTTTCTAAGATGCATTAATATCTCATTTTCAATGCACCTACTTGCATACGTTGCTAATTTTATATTTTTTTCAAGGTTATAACTATTTATCGCCTTCATAAGACCAATAGTTCCAATAGAAATTAAATCTTCAATATTAACACCTGAATTTTCAAATTTTTTAGCAATATATACAACTAATCTTAAATTCCTTTCAATTAATGTATCTTTTGCACTTTTATCTTTATCCATTAGCCTTTCCAAAAGCTTCTGCTCTTCTTTTTCATCTAATGGTGGTGGCAATTTATCATTCCCAGCTATATAATATATTTCATCCTCATTAAATCCAAGCATCTTTAATACTTTAGCATATATCTCTTTTATTTTACTAATTCCTTTTATCATAAAATTACTCCCTTCATCTTTTCAATGTACAAATTATATCCAATAATTCCACTACACCTCCCTAAAATGTTTATAGTTTGTGGTGGAAAAGATACTACTACTTTTTTTAAATTGCATATTGTCTTTTTCCTTTTTGTGATTTGCACATCTTTTAAAATATAACCAGTGATAAAATCTTCAGTTGCTACAGTTCTTATAGCTATATTAGTCGTTTCTTTTAATAACCTTTTATCAAGTAATACCTCATACCACATTTTATCTAAAAAAATAACATCCAAATTATTTACAAAATCATATACATTACTTCCTGTATCTATAAAGCAAGGAATTTCTTGTCCATCTATTAACAAGTTATATGTTAGCTTGTCATTTTTTATGTTAGTTTTCCACATTTTCCACAGGAATTTATTGAATATATACAATATAATTCCACTAATTAAATATACTAATATTTTTAACAATACGTTTTTTAGATTAATGTCAAAAAATAAAGTAATTGATATAACAATTCCAACATACATAAAATAAATTAAGTAATAATATATTTGTTTTTTTAAATATTCTTTTAAATTGTTTGGAAAATATGCTATATATAACGTAAAATTTACAACCAATATTCTTAAAATAATATCCTCTATAATTTTAAGATTTAATATACTTGAAATGGTTATATATATTGATAAAATTATAGAAGATATCAATAAGTAAATTTTTTTATTTTCTGATTTTGTAAAAATATTTACTACGTATAATACTATGTAATTAACTAAAAGATTTTCAAGAAACATATAATCAAGGTAAACTTTCATTTAATCACCTAACTATATTTTAATACTTTCAAAATTTATATTTTGTAGAAATTTGGAAATGATAGCATATATATTTTATTTTTCATATAAAGTATGTATATCATTTATAAACTTAGCTTAGATTTTCATAATTTTAAAATATTAATAGCAGTATTTTTCACAATATTATAAAAAACAATTGACATAACACTAAATATTTTATATAATGACTACGATAGAATTTGGCTATCCAAAATAATTATTTAGGAGGAAAAAATATGAAAGTTATACAATTTTATGATGGAAGCTACAACTACATTAACAAGGAGAATAGAATTGTTTCAGTAGATGAAAACTTTGAATCTGTTTTTGATACTACTTACAGTGAAATAGGAGTAGTAAGAAGATTTAACGGGGGTTACAACTTTATAAATTCAGATGGAACTATTTTATTTCCTAATGAAGATTTTCTTAATATACTAAAATTTTTTCAAGGGACCTACCTTGTAGAAACGAAAAATGAGCATTTTAATATTGTAACAAGGTATGGAAAATTATTATCTAACCATGATTTTTTAAAAATTGATGCTAATTGGTCATGTAATTTTTTAAAAGTTGTACGCTTAAACGGTTTATATAACTTCATAGATACCAAAGGCAATATACTCTCAGCTAATGAAGACTTCATTTCTGCAGAAGATTTCTATTCAGGATGTGCTATTGTACAAAGAAGAAAGAGTAAATTATATAACATTCTTACCTCTTCTGGCAAATTATTATTAGAAAGAGATTGTAAAATGATTAAGTTTGCACTTTATACAGAATCCTCTGGAGATTATTGGTACAACGACAGTGTAGCAATAGCATTACCTAATTGTTATATTGCACTTGTGCTAAAAGAAAATGGACTTTATAACTATGTAGACAAAGATGGTAATTTTATATCTGATGAAGATTTTTTATACGCCAGAGTTTTTCATGGAAGTTTTGCTGTTGTTCAGCGTCAAAATAACCTATGGAATTTCATAAAATTAGATGTAAATTCATTATCTAACTCACATGGCTATAACGCTTCAATATTTGTAAAATCACAAGATTTTGATAGTGTAGATGATTTTTGTAATTCATATGCCGTTGTATATAAAGTCGGAGATACTTCGCCATTTTATCTTTCATATACTGGAGAAATCATGTAAAAATTCTAACTTATCATGAAACAGCAAAAGGAGAAATTTAATAATGCTTAGCTTAACAATATCTAAAACAAAAAAATATGATTCTATTAAACATGTTAATGGAAGATTTGTAGTACTAAATGAAGAAATAAATGGTTGGAAAATCATTACTAGAGGTGCTAATACTTACAATTTACAAAATAAAAATGGTACACTTGCTTTTCCACATGAGAATTTTGCATCAATTGAATTTTCAGATGGTTTTTATACTGCAATAAAGAAAAATGGAAATTCAATTGTACTAAATAGAAATGCTACACCAATCATTAATATGGAATTTAAAAATGATGATTTCTTATGGTGTGACGGATATTGTATTGTACAAATGTTAAACGGCATGTACAACTTTCTTAGTAATGATGGGAAAATTTTATATGATGAGGATTTCGTAAAAGTAGAAGATTTCATAAATCACTTTGCAATTGTGCAAAGAAAAGATGGACTTTTTTACATTTTATCAGATACTGGCCATTTTCTAACCGATGAAGGATTTAATTTTGCAAATTTTGCACTTCATCCAAATAGACACCAGGCAAGTGATGTTAATATAATACTTGGAAATATGTATATAGCACATGTAATAAGGAGAAACAATAAGCATAATTTTATTAATGAAAGAGGTGAATTTTTATCATCAGAGGATTTTTTAAGTGCTAGATCTTTTTTTGGTAACTTTAGTGCAATAGAACTTGAAAATGGATATTGGAATTTTATTGATACCAATGGTAAAATATTATATCCAGATGAATATTTTGAATATGTAGATAATTTTAATGAATGTAACGCTAAAGTAAAAAGGATCGGCGAAAAAAATGAAATCTATTATTTATATTCTAATGGTAGTTTAAAATAATATAGATAATACTAAATAGCATGTAAAAAATAGAATGTACTAGAAATAACTAGGATGCAATAACGTATCCTAGTTATTTTTATATTTTAATTATTTATTTCCTGTACATTTATAAAAAAGTGCATACAAAATGATATGAAATCACTTATATATGCACTACTATATTTTTTTCTAACACATTAATTATTATTATATTGCGTTCTATTACTACACACAACTATAGCTAAACTAATCTCCTTTATTTCTTCTTAAAAATGGTGGTATATCTAAATCTCTATAATCATTATCTCTATCTCTTGTAGAAGATGACATAGGAGTAGAAGTAAATGATGTACGATTAAGTGGCTGTTGGATATTACTTCCTGTTTGTGTTTGATTATAAGAATTATTTATAGTATTAATACCTATTCCACTAACACCATTTGCATTGTTAACAGCTCCGTTTAATGCCTCACCAACAATAGTATCTAACTTCATATCTTGGAAAGGAGTTTTATTAAATCCAGTAGCAATTACTGTTATTATAATCTCATCACTTAAGTTTTCATCAATAACAGCACCAAATATAATGTTTGCATCAGGGTCAACTGATTTTTGTACAAGTTCAGCAGCTTCATTTATTTCTAAAAGTCCTAAATCTTTTCCACCTGTTACATTAATTAAAACACCACCTGCACCTTCAATAGAAGTTTCAAGCAATGGACTATGTATAGCTTGTCTTGCTGCTTCTTGTGCTCTATGCTCACCTCTAGCTCTTCCAGTTCCCATATGTGCTATTCCTGCATCAAGCATTATTGTCTTCACATCTGCAAAGTCTAAATTTACAAGTCCAGGAATTGTAATAAGGTCAGATATACCCTGTATACCTTGTCTTAAAACATCATCAGACATCTTAAAAGCATCTTTAAAACTAGTTTCTTTTTCTGCTATTTGAAGTAATTTCTCATTTGGTATTATAATTAAAGTATCAACACACTGTCTTAACTCTTCTATTCCTGATTCTGCCTGCATCATCCTTCTTTTTCCTTCGAACGGAAATGGCTTAGATACAACAGCTACAGTTAATATTCCCATCTCTTTTGAAGTTTCAGCCACTACAGGTGCTGCTCCTGTACCAGTTCCACCACCCATACCAGCAGTTACAAAC
>HF991975.1:7949-11578 GCA_000433135.1 Clostridium sp. CAG:921 | reverse complement strand
TGCACCAGCACCAAGACCCCTTGTTAATTTTTCACCGATTTGAATTTTCTTATTTGCTTTTGATTCTGATAATGCTTGTTTATCAGTATTTACAGCAATAAACTCTATATTTTTAAGTTCAGCATCAACCATGCCATTAACACCATTATTACCAGCACCACCAACACCAATTACCTTAATATTTGCCATACCTGTCTTATAATCGTTTTCCATTATTTTTCCTCCTATTTTTCTTCTTCGTTTATTTCATTTTTTTTCTTCTTTTTAAATATTCCCAAAAATTTTATCTTTACGTTATTAATTCCACCTATTATTTTTTCTTTGAAACTAGGATCTGTAACAATTTCAACCTCACTATTTACATGTTTACTAACGCCCAAACTTGCTATATATCTTACCATTCCATAAACTGTTGTATGTTGTGGCTTTATAATATTTATAAGCTTAGGACTACAAATTCTTACATTATCTACCTTAAGTGTAAGCATAGCAAGTTCCTCTACTCCGACAATATTGCTAATTCCTTGACCTGTTATTACAATTGACTCTATCTTACTAGAAAGTCTATTATCAATAATCATCTTCTTCATTATCTGATATATTTCTTTTACTCTTGCTTCAATTACCTGTACTATATCACTGCACTTTACAATTGAAAAAGCATTAGAATTTTTTTGATTTAATTTAACATCATGATTATTAGCAATCATTGCTGCAATTGCTAAATTATACTGTTTTTTTAATTTCTCAGCCTCATCTGTTGCTATATCAAAGGTAAGTGCTATATCATTTGTTATATGATCACCACCAACAGGTATTGTATCATAAAATTCTAATTTTGAATTTTTATAAACCGATATATCAGTATGTCCGCCACCAACATCTACAAGTAAAACTCCATTTTGCTTTTCTTCTGGCATTAAAACAATATTTGAAGTAGCTAGAGTTTCTAAAATCAAGCCATCTATGTTCAAGCCAGCATAATTTAATGTTTGTTGAAGCTGTGTTATATACTCACCATTTGCTATTATAACATCAACTTCCATCGAAAATTCACTGCAAAAAGCCCCTATAGGCTCCTCTTTATATCTTCTTCCATTAACTATATATTCATAAGGCAAAATATCAATAATTTGCTCATTTTTTTCTAAATGCGTAGCTATTTGAATTTTAGAATAGGCAGCATATACATCATTTATTGTAAGTCCGTCATCTGGTCTTTCAACAGCTGAATCCATAACTACTTTTTCTATTCTAACGTTCATTCCTTTTATATTCACATATGCTGATTTTACTGATAACTCAGAAATTTGCTCAGCAGAAGTTACAGATTCTTTTATAGCATTTGCCACGCTTTGAGGATCTAATATTCTGCCTCTTTTTATACCAGAATTATTAGCAAGTCCATAGCCAATTACTTCAATTTCATTAAACTTATTGACTTGTCCTATCACGCAGCTTACCTTAGAAACTCCAAGATCTAGCCCCACTATTATGTCCCCAATAGCCACCTATCACACCTCCAAGTTTTAGCTACATATATGATACTATTTTTTAAATAAAAAATCAAGTACTTTTTTGAAAAAGTGTAATAATTTTGTAATTTTGGTGAAATATATTTTTAACATCTAATTCTTTGTATTATTTTGTCATATTTTTCACTTCTATAATATTGATTTTTCAGTAATATAAGGTAAATACTAAATATAACTATAGAAAAATTATTAGAAATAAAAATTTGTACTATCCCTGTCACAAAAAGCATAACTACACAAGTGTTTGACACTTCATTTAATATTTTATATATTTTTTTAATTTCAAATAATGATGATAATACACATTTTAAAATATTGTATCCATCTAATGGATATATAGGCAATAAATTTATTAAAAATAAAAATATATTTACATCAAATATCATATTATTATTTTTAAATATCATTGCTAATACTAAATTTGAAATTGGACCAGCAATATATACTAATATTTGAAGTATTCTACTATCAACTAACCCCATACCTTCATCTAATCTAATACATACTCCCGCCATTGTTATTTTAAATTCTTTTACCTTTTTTCCAACTATTGTAGCAATACACATATGCCCAAGCTCATGGTAAACTATAAATAAATAGCACGCATAATAGTAATATAATAATTTATGTACTTTAGGAGATATAAAAAATAGCAATAATATAATTATAAATGTTATCTCTATATTTACATAAAAAAATGGAGTTTTTAATTTCATAATAAATATTTTCTCCCATTTAATTTTTATTCTAAATTCTAAAACTTTATTATATTTTGTGGATCAACAGTTCTTGAATTTATGCTAATTTCAAGATGTAGATGTGGTCCAGTAGACATACCTGTACTACCAACAGTACCAACTATATGTCCTTGCTTTATTTCATCATTTAGCTTTACTTTTATTTCCCTCATATGTGCATATTTAAATCTAACTTCATTATTTTCAACCACAACATAATTTCCGTAATATTTATCCATTTTTTGTACTTTTACTACTTTTCCATTGCATACACTTTTAACATCCGTTCCAGCTTTTGCAGCAATATCTAACCCAGTATGATAGCTATTTACTCCTTTAAATATTTGATCTCTTGCACCATAAAGTGATGTTATTGTTCCACTTATTGGCTTTATAACATCTATATTTTTACTAAGTATTTGAGACACATCATCTTGCATCATACTAACAGCACTAGAATCTTCAAAATATGCATCTGTTTCGATTGGCTCTTTACTAATATTTCCATTATAAACACTAGCTACATTTTCTGTTGAAGTATCGTATAAGTTAGCCTCTTTTTTTTCAGTACTTTCTTTTACTAATATGTCTTTTAAGCAAAAAGACTCAATAAATGGCTTTAAATTTCCTACATATTTGCTTACTACTTTTTCTTTTATATCACTTGGAATTACATACTTTCCAATACTTTCATAATTGCTATTTAAAATTTCTTCTATCTTTTCTAAAGCATATCTTTTTGAATAGTCCTTATTGTATTCTTTTATTAAAATGTTCACATATTTATTTTGAAGAACTTTTTCTTTACATGTTAATTTTATAGTTAGGCACAAAAATAATATTAAACACGTAGCAAAAATTTTTAAAACAATTTTATTTTTTAGCTTATAAAGTATCTTAGTTTCATTTCTATTGTCATTTCCAGTACTATTGGTTTCACACTCAATATTTTTTTCAAATATGTTTGAATACGGTAAAATATCATTATTACAATATCCTAAATTATACAAATTATTAGTATTTGTCCCCTTATAATTAAAGTCTTTTAACATACTTTTTCTAAGTCTTCTTGCTGCAACTATATTTCCCATATGTTTTCCTCCTTATAGTTTATTTACTAAAGTATATTAATCTTAAAAAAAATTTATACCAATTACATAAAATCTAATAGTAAAAAGCATTACAATAAAAAAACATGACAAAAAAGAGCTAAAATATATTGTTACTATTTTTAGTATCATAATATATTTTAACTTCCTATGCTCTCATTATACAATAAAAAATTCTAATATTTTTAATCTATTATTTCGCCTCTTAAATACCATAAATGTTCACTTGTTATCTTTACGTTTAAAAC
>HF991975.1:4248-7895 GCA_000433135.1 Clostridium sp. CAG:921 | reverse complement strand
TAACTACCTTATTTTGACTTGTTCTACCCGTGTAAAGTTCATCGTTATTTTTACTCTTTCCTTCAATTAGCACTTTATACACTTTTCCTACCATTTTTTGATTTAGGCTTGGCAAAATTTCTTCATATAACTTTTTTAATCTTTCTAATCTTTCAACTTTTTCTTCATGTGATGTATCATCTTCCATCTTCGCAGCAATAGTGCCAGTTCTTTTTGAATAAATAAACATATATACTTGATCGAACTTAATAGTTTTTACAACGTCTAATGTATCAAGAAAATCTTCCTCGGTTTCACCAGGAAATCCAACTATAATATCAGTTGAAAGGGATATATTAGGGATCTGTTCTTTTAGTTTTTTAGCTAAAGCAACGTATTCATCTTTTGTATATTTTCTATTCATCTTTTTTAATATTTCGCTACTTCCAGACTGAAGAGGTAAGTGTATTTGTCTTGCTATTTTTTTTGAATTTTTAATTACCTCTATAAGGTCATCTTTAAAATCTTTAGGATGTGGAGACATAAATCTTATAATTTCAATTCCATCTATTTTTTCTATGTCTTTTAGTAAATCTGGAAAATGGTAATCCTTTTCTTTAAAGTCATTTCCATAAGAATTTACATTCTGTCCAAGTAGCATTATCTCTTTATATCCTTTCTTAGCTAGCTTTTCTATATCCGAGATTATATCATCACTATTTCTGCTTCGCTCCCTTCCTCTTACATACGGAACTATGCAGTAAGTACAAAAATTATTACAACCATATATTATACTTACACTTGCTTTGTATTTATCTTCATAAACTATTGGAATATCCTCCTCTATTTCATTTCCAGCCTCAACATATTCAATTTCTTTTTTATTTGAAAAAAGTACAGAATTTAACTTAGCCGGAAATAAACTCATACTTCCAGTTCCAAGGACTATATCAACAAAATTATATGATTTTTTTATTTTTTCTAAAATATGTCTTTGCTGTGTCATACAACCAACAACTACTATATACACATCTTCTTCTGCTTGTTTTCTTTTTTTTAAAAATCCTAATCTTCCAAACAACGTATTTTCAGCATTTTCTCTCACGCAACAAGTATTAAACAATATCAAATTAGCCTTTTCTTGTGTTGCCTCTTTAAATCCCATTTCTTCAAGCATTCCCTTATATTTTGCTGAATCATTTTCATTCATTTGACATCCCATGGTATCAATACAATATGTTAAATTTTTATTAGTAACATATTTTTTTATTTTATCAGCATAGTTATTTTTATATCTCATATTCTATCCTTTCAAATTTGTTATTTTAAAAAAATATTTTTTAAATTTATCTTTTTCTTTTTACATACTGCATAAGCATGTCTTCTGATGCCATATATGCATATTTTACATATTTATCAGAATCTTTTGAAGTAACATAGTTAATTCTTCTTGATTTTGATATAGGTGGATTTATTATCTTGTTTAAAATAATTTCTTTATACTTATCAAATAAATCAGATTCTACAAGTTCACCCAAAAAATAATCATTTGTATAACCAAAGCTATTTTTTTGATATTCATTTATCATCGCATAATCACTATATATTCTCCTACTAAACTCAGATGTAGGTATTATCTTATTTTCAACTATATCAAGTACATCAAATCTTCTATTTGGCAAATACTTAGCATATTTTGGTATGATATCATTATACCAAATTGTATCTTGTACCAAATGCATTAAATAACCTAATTTTTGTTCATCAAAATTTCTTAAATCCTCATAATTTTCGTGTTCATATCTTTCAATATCTGGCAATCTTTTCAAAAATCCATCTACAATACATTCTTTTAAATAATGTGAAGATGTATTTCCTTCACCACTCTTTGCCTTTAAATCTGGTAATATTTGTCCGAACACAAAATCATTTCCCATATTAAATTTTTCCTTTAATTTATTTGCTAAACACAAATGAATATCCATAGAACTCATAATATCCCTCCCAATATACAACATATACCATACTTAATAGTAAAAGCTTTATTAAAGCCAATTTTTTACAATGCTAATCAAGTTTTTCCTTTAATTTATAAAGAACTTCCAACGCATCTTTTGGTGTTAATTCATCTAAATTAGTTTTTTCAAGTATTCTACTTACTTCTGCCATTTTATAATTAAACATATCTACTTGTATTTCATCCGTTGTTATTTTTTTTCTTTTTTCATTTATAGTTTTTTTTGCAAGATCTACATTTTCAAGATCTTTTAAAATTTGTTTAGCACGTGTAATCACAGTCTTTTCTACTCCTGCAAGTTTTGCAACGTAAATTCCATACGATTCATCTGCACCTCCAGGCGTAATTTTTCTTAAAAAAATTACATCATCACCTTTTTCTTTTACCTCGACAGAATAATTTTTAACGCCATCAATCTTCTTTTCAAGCTCAATAAGTTCATGGTAGTGTGTTGCAAAAAGCGTTTTAGCTCCCAACTTGCTTGTATCTGCAACATACTCTACAGTTGCCCAAGCAATAGCTAGTCCATCATAAGTTGAAGTTCCTCTGCCAATTTCATCTAGTATTATCAAACTATTTTTAGTTGCATTTTGCAATATATTTGATAATTCTTGCATTTCCACCATAAAAGTTGATTGTCCCATAGCTAAATCATCAGAAGCACCAATTCTTGTAAATATCCTATCAACTATTGAAATTTTTGCTTTACTTGCAGGTACAAATGATCCTATTTGAGCCATATATGTAGTTATTGCCACTTGCCTCATATATGTGGACTTACCAGCCATATTAGGACCTGTTATAATTAAAAATCTATCTGTATTATCATTTAAGTAAACATCATTAGGAATAAATTCCTCACTTTTTAAAGCCTTCTCTACTACAGCATGTCTACCATCTTTTATTTCTATTTCACCTGTTGTTACAAGCTCTGGTTTTACATAGTTATTATCAACTGCAACTTTTGCAAAAGAAGCAATAACATCAAGTGTAGATATAACATTAGCACTAGATTGAATCCTAATTACTTGTTTTGCTACATTTTCTCTTACTTCACAAAATAAATTATATTCTAAATCAGTAAGTTTTTCTTGTGCCCCTAGTATTTTATCTTCTATTTGCTTTAGCTCCTCTGTAATATATCTCTCAGCTCCTGCAAGAGTTTGCTTTCTAATGTATCTATCTTCTGGCACCATATTTTTATATGAATTAGTTACCTCTATATAATATCCAAATACCCTATTATATCCTACTCTTAGCCATTTTCCCTTTATCCCTGTTCTTTCTTTTTCTTTAGCTTCAAGTTCCATAAGCCAATCTTGACCTTGAGTTGAGGCTTTTTTATATTCATCAACATCTTGATTATATCCTTCTTTTATTATTCCACCGTCTTTTAATGCTATTGGTGCATCTTCAACTATTGATTTATCTATCAACTCATAGATATCTTTTAAAGTATCTAAACTATTATATAACTCGTATAAATATACATTCTTCGTTTCATTTATTGTTCTAGCTAATATATTTTTTAAAGTTGGTAAATTTTTCAATGAATTTTTTAATGATACAAGTTCTCTTGGTGTTACACTGCCTGAAACAACTTTTGAAACCAATCTTTCCATATCATATACTGACTTTAATGCATTTCTTA
>HF991975.1:1962-4243 GCA_000433135.1 Clostridium sp. CAG:921 | reverse complement strand
TACTGACTTTAATGCATTTCTTATATCATCTCTTAAAATATTATCATTTACTAACACTTCAACAGCATCTTGTCTTTTCTTTATTTGATTTATATCTAAAAGTGGTGCTTCTAAGAAATGTCTAAGTGCTCTTGCTCCCATAGCAGTTACAGTATCATCTAACACCCAAAGTAAACTACCTTTTTTAGTTTTTTCCCTGTTTGCTTCTAATATTTCTAAATTCTTTCTTGTTGAAATATCAAGTTGCATGTATCTTTCAATCTCATATTTTTGTAAATTATTTATTTGATTTATACTAGATTTTTGTGTTTCTTCAATATAATTTAAAAGCAAAGTAGAAGCTTCTTTTTCAGCATCTGTTAAAGTTATATTATTGCTTGATATTATTTTCAAAAGTTGTTCATTTTCATTAAGATTATCGTATTTTGATATATATACATCTTTTGTCTTATTTAGCAATTCTTCCAAATATTTACTGTTTTTATTATTTTTTCCAAGAACTATTTCAGAAGGTGCAATCCTTGCAATTTCATTTTGAATTTTTTGATTTACATCCATTCCAATCATTGTTGACACCAAAAACTCTCCAGTAGATACATCACAAAAAGCTATCGCACATCTTTTCATATCATAAACTAAAGATGCAATATAATTGTTCTTCTTATCATCTAACATTGTAAGTTCTGTTATAGTTCCAGGTGTTATGATTTTTACTACATCTCTTTTTACTATTCCTTTGGCTTGTTTTGGATCTTCCAATTGCTCACATATAGCAACTTTATATCCCTTTTCGACAAGTTTTGGAATATATGTATTTATTGCATGATGAGGAATACCAGCCATAGGCGCTCTTTCTTCTAGCCCACAGTCTTTTCCAGTTAAAGTTAATTCTAGTTCCTTACTACACACTATTGCATCGTCAAAAAACATTTCATAAAAATCGCCAAGTCTATAAAACAATATACAATCTTTATATTTCTCTTTTGTATCCAAATACATCTGCATCATTGGCGTAATTGCCATAACCATTTCCCCCTCGTAAATTTACACATATTATACCAAAAAATGCTAAAAAAAACAATTATTTAACATTTATTTCATATATCCAATTTTTCAAACTATACTTTGCATAGACAAAAAAAAGAAAATAACCATCAAAATAATAGCTACTTTCTTATAAACATCAAAAAACTAATTACTTCTTGTATTGTTTCTTGCTTTTTTAGCATCTCTACAAGCTTTACATCTTACTGGCTCATTGAAGCCTTGTTTTGAATAAAATTCTTGTTCACCTGCACTGAAAACAAATTCATTTCCACAATCTTTACAAGTTAATGACTTATCTTCAAACATTTTATTTCCCTCCCTTAAGAAATTTGTTATTAGGATAAACTTAAATACTTCTTTAAAACTTACTCAAATGATTTCTCAAATAATAATAATTTCTTAAAGGATACAATTTAAAATTTTTTCTAACTAACATAAAAAGATTATACCACGCTTCCCATTTTTTTACAAGTAAAATTTAATTTTTTCACATAGTTTTAATTTTTTCACATAATTGTCATATTATAAATAAGTACTTTATAGCTATACTATACCAATATTTACTAACATTACAGTAGAAATAATTGCAACAATATCTGCTATTAAACCTGCTATTAATACTCCTCTTATCTTTTTCATCTTCGTAGTTCCAAATAAAATAGTTATAGTATACAATGTTGTTTCAGTAGCTCCCATAATTATTGTAGCAATCTTTCCTGATATTGAGTCTGGTCCATATGTTTTTAAAATATCAATTACAAACGACATTGAGGCTCCACCAGAAAGTGGTCTTACAATAAAAAGTGGTACTACATCACTTGGAATGTTAAATTTCCTTAAAACTGGTATTATAGGTTTTAAAATTATATCTAATGATCCAGTTGAATTTAAAAGACCTATCGCTATTGTTATTGCAAGAATAAACGGAAATATTTTATATACTATTTTTGCACCATCTAATACACCTTCAGTAAAAAGTTTAAAAATATCCTTCTTTTCTTTTAATCCAATTGTAATTACAACTAGTATAAACATTGGAATTATCATATCTATTACAAAATTCATATTTCTACCTGCTACATAAATCTATTCAAGATTTTTATTGAAGTTAAACCAAAAATAAGTGAAATAGTGGTGACAATTAAAACTGGTACAACTATACTAGATGGATTACTAGCACCATACATTGCTCTTAATGCGATCATACTAGTTGGAATAATTTGTATTGAAGCAG
>HF991975.1:0-1946 GCA_000433135.1 Clostridium sp. CAG:921 | reverse complement strand
TATTGAAGCAGTATTTAATAATACAAATGTTGTCATGTTATTATTTGGAACATCTTTTTTATCATTTTTAAGTTGTAATTCTTCCATTGCCTTTATTCCATTTAGCGTAGAAGCATTTCCTATTCCTATAATATTACTAGTTATATTTAAACTAATATATTCAATTGCTTTTTCACTTAACTTTTTTTTATCAAATAATTTTAAAATGAACTTCTTTAAATGTTTTGAAAATGTTTTTAATATGCTAGTATTTTCAAGTATATTAAATATGCCATTCCAAAAGCACATCATTCCTGTAAGTTCTAAAACATTTGTTATAGCAACTTTTCCACTTTCCATTATACTTGTTATTACTATATTTGCATTTCCCAGAAAAATAGCAACCACTATACTAATTATAAAAATACTCCCCCATATTTTAGACATTATCTCACCTATTTAAATATATGATTTTTTTTTAATTATATGTATAAAAATAGTGAATCAAAAATGGTATTACCACTTTATGATTCACTATTTTTGTTATCCGTTGGTTTGCTTTAATACTTTCAACCATCGTTTTTTTTCTTTTTCTGGATAGTCCCAATTAGAAAATGGAACATAAAATCCAGATTTACAAAATCCTTCCTCCTCCAGGA
The DNA here is from genome assembly GCA_000433135.1 of Clostridium sp. CAG:921. GTDB lineage: Bacteria > Bacillota > Clostridia > TANB77 > CAG-465 > CAG-465. The sequence goes on along the minus strand of HF991975.1, from coordinate 1,308 downwards.
CTTTAATCAATTCTTCTGTATATGGGTGTACATAAAACTCACCACCATATACAAAAGCTACAACGGAATTGTTAACTGCATAACAATTATTAAATTTTTTTAAATCTTCGTCGATATCTATTTTGTATCGCCGAAAATTTTCAGGATACTGCGGATGTACTACAACCATCCCGCTGTACTTTGCAATTCTTTTAAATTTTGTCTTTTTTTTTCTGATACATCTAAATGTTTAAAAGCACCAATATAACATCTAAAATCATCTTCAATTTCCATCACAAACCCCCTTATATATAACTTTATTAATTACTCTATTTCATTATTTTTTAATAACCTTAACTATTTGTTTTAATACATTGCTACTTTAATAGATCTTTCATTTCATACATAATCTTTTTCTTAATAAGCATGTTATCCTTACTTTCTTCTACGTTTTCCATATTTTCTAAAGTTGCATTTACAAAAATATTTTTAGCATTTACCTGATTTATATACCTATATCCAATTTTAGGACTTTTTGTATATATTACTGTTCCTTCCACCTTTTCATTATTTACTTTTTCTATCACCTCTTCCACTTTTCCAGTTATAATTTCCACATCTTTTCCTATATTTTTTTCTTTTTCAAATTCTTCTTGTGCTTCTTTCCTTAGTTCCTCATTTTCTACATATATATATAACTTACTACTTCTTTTTATATTCTCATTTTTCACTTTGTTTTCATATGTATATATTACCTTATCACACTTTTCATAGTCACATTCTTCATATGGTACTATATTTATTATATTTTCTGATATATTAAATTTTTTTATTGCTTCTTTTATTATATACATTATTAAATGCTTATCATCATCCTCATTATATTCTACATCTGATACTATTAGTGCATTTCTTGTTCTTATTGCTCTTATTATATACCTTACTACTTCTTCCACATCGTATGCTTCTAAGGCTACTATTCCAATTCCAGTTTCATACGTCACTTCTACAAAATTATCTTCTCTCTTTCTTAAATTTACTTGTCTTTTATACCTACACGTTTTTTCTATTTCATCTTTTATTGCTTTTTCTATATCTTCATACGTTTTTTCTCTTTCTAGATATTTCATTAATTCTTCTATTTCTTTTTTATTTTCCTTTATTCTTTCTAATATATAATTTTTTACCCTTACATCAAGTTCACTATCGTTTACTAAAACATAGTCATTATATGCTCTTCTTGCACTTTTAATTTCTTTTTCCATCATAGTATCTAACCTTACCTTTCAAGACTACTATCCAAATCTATTTTTGTCTTCTGATACCCTC
>HF991974.1:11358-27786 GCA_000433135.1 Clostridium sp. CAG:921 | reverse complement strand
TGCAATTGCTGAAGCGCAAAAGCAAGGTGGGATAGCAGCATTTATTGATGCTGAACATGCATTGGATCCTGTATATGCTAGAAATTTAGGCGTTGATATAGATAATCTAATAGTTGCACAACCAGATACTGGTGAGCAAGCTTTAGAGATTGCTGAACAGCTTGTAAGAAGTGGTGCCGTGGATATAATTACAATTGATTCTGTTGCTGCACTTGTGCCAAAGGCAGAAATAGATGGCGAAATGGGAGACTCACACGTTGGATTACAAGCTAGACTTATGTCACAAGCTTTAAGAAAGTTAACAGGGGTTTTAAATAAATCTAAAACAGTTGCAATATTTATAAATCAATTGCGTGAAAAAGTGGGAATAATGTTTGGAAATCCTGAAACAACTCCAGGTGGTAGAGCACTTAAGTTTTACGCTTCAGTTAGACTTGATGTAAGAAAACAAGAAGCAATAAAAATAAATGGTGAAGTTATGGGTTCAAGAACTAAAGTAAAAGTAGTAAAAAATAAAGTTGCTCCACCATTTAGAGAGGCTATTTTTGATATAATTTATGGAAAAGGTATATCAAATGAAGGCTGTGTTTTAGATCTTGCTACAGATTTAGATATTGTAAATAAAAGTGGTGCATGGTTTGCTTATAATGGTCAAAAAATTGGACAAGGTAGAGAAAACGCGAAGGCTTTCTTAGAGAAAAATCCAGAAATTTTGAAAGAAATTGAAAAGAAAGTAAGAGATAATTTTGATACTGCTTTTGAAAAGAGTATGGGCGAAATGGCTGATTCTGAGAAAGAATCTGAAGATGAGATAGATAGTGAAATTGATGACTAATTTTTGTGAGGTATAAAGATGAGCTTTGAAGTTGCAAAGGAAAAGGCAATACGTTATATCGCTCTTTCAAGAAAAACATCATATGAAGTGAAAACCAAACTATCCAAAATTGGTGTTGATGAAGATATTATAGATCAAGTTATAGAGTATCTTATAGATTTAGATTATATAAATGACGAAGAATATGTAGACGCATATGTTAGACAATGTATGCGTCTACAAAGTCATTCTATATATGAAATAAAAAATAAACTATTGCAAAAAGGAATAAAAAAGGATATAATTGAAAACAAGTTAGATAAATTATCAAATACTGATTATGAAGAAAAAATTATTAAAAAGCTATTGGAAGGAAAATTAAATAGCTATGATGAATTAAAGAAAAAACAGTATTTGTATAGAAGAGGCTTTAAAAACTTTTAAATAAAAATTATTTTTTTAGGAGGTATTATATATGAAAGTTCCGACACCGCATAATAATGCAAAAATTGGTGATGTTGCTAACACTGTTTTAATGCCAGGTGATCCACTTCGTGCTAAATTTATTGCTGATACATATTTAACAGATGTTGTATGCTATAACGAGGTAAGAAATATGCTTGGATTTACAGGAAACTATAAAGGTACAAGAATATCAGTTCAAGGCAGTGGAATGGGAATTCCATCAATGGCAATATACTCTAGAGAACTATTTGAAGGATATGACGTAGACAATATAATAAGGATTGGAAGTGCTGGTTCGCTTTCAAATGAAAATGCTAGTGATACTGCAAAATCAGTAGAACTAGGCGATATAATTGTTGCGCAAACCGTAGATACGGATTCTAATTTTTTAGTTTCAAATGAAATTGAAGATTATCCTATGTCTTCAATTAGACTTTTGGAAAAAGTTGAAAGTGTAGCTGCAAAGAAAAATGTAAAGATTAAGATTGGTGAAATTTTTACTTCTGATACATTTTATCAGGATAAATCTATATTAAAAGATATATCTAGGCTTGATGTACTTGGTGTTGAAATGGAAACATTAGCACTTTATGCTAATGCTATGATTACTAAAAAGCGTGCTATTGCTATGTTTACTGTAACAGATAACATAATTTTAGGAAAATCTGTTAGTTCTAATAAAAGACAAGAAGGTTTAAAAGAAATGATTGAACTTGCACTTGATACAGCATATGAAATAGAAAAATAAGGAGCTTGATATGCAAGATATTATACTTAATAATAGACCTAAATATAAATTTGTTTTACAAAATTTTGAAGGTCCACTTGATTTACTTTTATATTTGATATCAAAAAATAAAATGAATATATTTGATATATCGATAAGTAAGCTAACAGATGAATATGTCTCTTATATAAATGAAATGACAGAAAATAATATAGAAGTCACATCTGAATTTATAGTTATGGCGGCTACTTTACTTGATATAAAAGCAAGAAAACTATTACCAGAATTAGAGCCAAAAGATGAAGATGAGGAAACAATAAATGAGGAAGATATTATAAATAGAATTATTGAATATAAAAAATATAAGCAAATTTCTGGTGTAATTGCAGAGTTGTATAAATCCGGTTTTGGTTCCTTTTCGAAATCTTTTGAAAAAATTAAATTTGAAAAAAAGGTAGAGTATACTGGTGAAAATATTGATAAAAATATATTGTTTGAATTATATACTGGAATATTACAAAAAAATGCTAACAAAATAAATAAGAAGGCAGAAGAAATAGAAAAAATAGCAATATATGAAAAGATAACAATAAAAGACAAAGTAAATCAAATTGTAAATTATTTAAACAATAACGAAACACTAGTATTTAATAATATGTTTAACCCTCAAAAATGTGATAATATAGAAGTTGCTACTGCATTTTTAGGTGTACTTGAATTGAGTAAATTGAAAAAAGTTGATATAGAGCAAAATTATTTATTTTCAGATATAAATGTTTCAAAAAAGGAAGATGAGGACTTTAAAATAAATTTGGAAGATATTTTAGAATAGTATTAAAATAGTAGTTTTTAATGATAAATTTTTGAAAAAATGTTAATTAAAAATAAAAAATAAGACTTAAAGCTTAATTATACTTTAAGTCTTATTTTTATATGATTTTTTGAAAAAATAAGTTAATGCCTGTGGCAAGATGTTTATATAAGCAAACGTTTAGATCTTTTTTTTGTTAGCCATATAACTTCATTAGTATCAGCAATACAAAGAAAATCAATTTTACTAAATGAAAGAGTATCGAAATAATAATGATATAGTGAAGTATAAATTGGTGTATGTTTGTTTTGGGTTAATATTTCTAATTGTTTTGTCGTACAAAAAAGTACTGAAAAAGACTTAATATCTAGTGTCTTTGAATTTTTCTTTGAAATGGTTTTACTCATCAAAACTGGAAGAAGTCCTTCAAACTTAAATATAGGTATAAAATCATACTCTATATTATAGATATTCTCAAAACCTTCATCTTTAAGTAGGCTATCGATTTCATTAAAAAAAGCTTGATAATGTGGCTTGACCTTTTCAAATTTTAATCCATCTATAAGTTTTAATCCACTAGTTTTTTTTGTGCGTCTAAAAAACTTAAACATAACAAATCTCCTCATTTAACAATTCCAATATAATTTACATCTTTTAAGTATAGTTTGGGCAAATGTCCATATTCATTTCCTATCATTATTTCACTATAAGGAAATAAGATTATTTTTTCAAAGTTAGCATATGTACAAAGTACTAAATTGATAACTCCATTTTCCACTGGATTAATCGGTATAATTGCATTTTGTGTAAAACTTCTTAAAGTTGTTTTTGTTGGTACATCTTCATTATCAACTTTGAAATTAGATGCATTTAACATAAATTGTGCTACCTCCTAAACTTTAATATTATTGCTTAAGTATTTAATTACAATTAATGAAGTCTCATATTTTTCATACCTCCTATTATTTAAATTTTTAAATAAATAAAAAAAAAATACCATAGAAGATTATAACATTTTATTTTAGAACAGTCAACGTAATAAATATATAAAATTAAATTATGAAACTATTTTTTAGACATTACTAGTACATAATTTGATAATAATGTGAAATTTGTGTGTATAATGAATTTTTTGCTTGCTAGTTTAATATAATTGTGCTATAATACTTTTAGCACTTAAATAAAGTGAGTGCTAAAAATTTGGAGGTGTTTTTAATGTTAAAACCATTAAGTGATAGAGTTGTATTAAAGCTTACGCAAATAGAGGAAACAACAAAAAGTGGTATAGTTTTACCAAGTTCATCAAAGGAGAAGTCTTCAATTGCCGAAGTAGTAGCTGTTGGACCTGGTGGAAAAGATGAAAATGGAAATGAAATTGTGATGAATTTAAAAATTGGAGATAGAGTAGTATGCTCTAAATACGCTGGAACTGAAATAAAATACGAAAATGAAGATTATATAATTGTTAAGCAAAGTGATGTGCTTGCAATAGTTGAAGATTAATAATTAAGGAGGTATATTTTTATGTCAAAAGAATTATTATTTGGTAGAGAAGCAAAGGAAGCATTAGAAAGAGGTGTAGATACTTTAGCTGATGCTGTAAAAGTTACGCTTGGACCAAAAGGAAGAAATGTGGTACTTAGTAAATCTTATGGTTCACCACTTATAACTAACGATGGTGTCTCAATAGCAAAAGAAATTGAGTTAGAAGATCCATTTGAAGATATGGGGGCTCAGCTTGTAAAAGAAGTTGCAACTAAGACAAATGATGTAGCAGGTGATGGAACAACTACAGCTACAGTTCTTGCTCAAGCAATGATTAAAGAAGGATTAAAGAATGTTTTGGCTGGAGCTAATCCTATTATAGTAAAAAAAGGAATTGAAAAGACAACTAAATTAGCTGTAGATGAAATAAAGAAAATATCTACACCAATTAGTGGAAAAGAAGATATTGCAAGGGTTGCTTCAATATCAGCTAATGATGAAACAGTAGGAAATTTAATATCTGAAGCTATGGAAAAAGTTTCTAAGGATGGTGTTATAACTATCGAGGAATCTAAAACTATGGAAACAAACTTAAATGTAGTTGAAGGTATGCAATTTGATAGAGGATATCTTTCTTCATATATGGTAACAGATTCTGATAAAATGGAAGCAGTATTGGATGATCCATATATTTTAATAACTGATAAAAAAATCTCAAGTATACAAGAAATTTTACCAATTCTTGAACAAATAGCTCAACAAGGTAAAAAGTTATTTATAATTGCAGATGATGTTGAAGGAGAAGCTTTAGCAACATTGGTTGTCAATAAATTAAGAGGAACTTTTGTGTGCGTAGCTGTAAAAGCTCCTGCATTTGGTGATAGAAGAAAAGCTATGTTACAAGATATAGCTATACTTACTGGTGGTGAAGTTATTTCTTCTGATTTTGGAATGGAGTTAAAAGATACTCAATTAACTCAACTTGGTCATGCAAAACAAGTAAAAGTTGGTAAAGAAAACACTATAATCATAGACGGTTATGGCGATAAAGAAAAATTAGATGAAAGAGTAAAAGAAATACGTAGTGAAATAGCAAATTCTACTTCTACTTTTGATAAGGAAAAACTTGAAGAAAGACTTGCTAAATTAATTGGTGGCGTTGCGGTAATTGAAGTTGGTGCTGCTACTGAAACTGAAATGAAAGAGAAAAAATTAAGAATTGAAGATGCATTGAATGCAACAAAAGCTGCGGTTGAAGAAGGTATAGTAGCCGGTGGTGGAACTGCATATATTAATGTTCTTGGAGCTGTTAAAGAGTTTGCAAATACCCTTGAATCTGATGAAAAATTGGGCGCAAAGATGGTAGAAAAAGCATTAGAAGCACCAATTAGACAAATTGCATATAATGCAGGTGTTGAAGGAGCAGTTATAATTGATAAAATAAATTCTATGGAAAAAGGTATTGGATATGATGCATTAAATGATAAATTTGTTGACATGAAAAAATCTGGTATTGTTGATCCTACTAAAGTAACAAGATCAGCTCTACAAAATGCTGCATCCATTGCTTCCATGATTATAACTACTGAAACGCTAGTTGCAGATAAGAAAGAAAAAGAAGGATGTAACTGTAATCATGAACAAAATCCAGGAATGGGAATGTATTAATAAATTTATTATTAGTTGACACTGTTATATTTATATATAATAATATAAGCTTAGGTAAAGTTTAAATATTTTACTTAGGCTTTTTTATGTGCTTAAAAAATTAAAGTTTACAAAAATGTTACATTATTATTAAAAATAATTATCATTTTTAATAAATGGATAAAAAAGCTTGAAATAGGGTTGAAATTTTTTATACAAAGATTGTATAATCTAATATATATTAGAATTAAGAGGAGTAGTGTATATGGAACCGTTAACAGATGAAATGAAAGAAAAGATGATAGAGAGTATAAATAAAAAGATTAGAGAACAAAGGAAAATATTAAGAGATTTACCAGCAATGGAAAGAAATAGAGCAGATGGAAAAGCTCAGAAACGTGTGAAAAGTGCAAATTATAGGGGTGAAGCGGACAAAAGTCATCAAGCAATAGAGAATTTGCAAAACAAATTGAAATTTATAGATTCGTATGAAGATGAAATTAAAGCTGCTAAAAGTGATGCTGAAAGGGAAAGTATTAATGCAAGAATGCAAGGAATAATTCAACAAGAGTATTATGGAATAAGCCCAAGAGCTGTAAAATTAGCAGCGGAAAAGGCAAAAAAACAAGAGGCTCAGCAAGAAAATGTCTCAAAAGGAATTAGTGATGATGCAAGAAACAATTTGATTAATAATGTAAATAATTTTATTAATCAAACTGATTTGACTGAAGAAGAAAAGGCAAATCTTAGGTCATTTTATACGGATTATGCAAGTAGCGTTATGGATGAAAAAGATATAGCAATATTAAGAGCAGAATTAAATGATAGTATAAATGAAATGAGAGAAAGAAGAAATATAGAAAATCAAGTAAATGATGAACAAGAAGAAAATAAAATAATTGATGATGATCAAAAAGAAAATCAGATGGAATCACCGTTTGCAAGTATTTCAAATGATGATATTTCTATGTATATGCAGGCAATCGAAGGAAGATATAATTTGGCGTTTGATAGATTAAAGGGTAAAAGTGGTCAAGAACTTAATGATAATCTTGCTTTAGCTAATAACTTAAATAGCTTAAAAAATCAGTTACTTGATTTTGAAAAGAATGCAAAAAATGCGAATACTCCAGAAGAAATTGCTAAATACGAAGAAATACTTAAAAAGGCTAAAGAACAATATAAAAAATATCAAAATGAGATAAATGAATTACAAAGAAAAAGTGAAGTAGATTCAAAGGGAAAAGGTTCTGAAGGTGCGAAAAAGGCAGCTGAAATTGAAGTAAGTGAAGAGACTAGAGAAGATTCAACTGATGAAAAGGAACCTGAAGAAAAACAAAACGGAATTAATGAATTAGATAGAAATAATTTGATTAACAGCATAAATAATTTTATTAATCAAACTGATTTGACTGAAGAAGAGAAGGCAAACCTTAGGTCATTTTATGCGGATTATGCAAGTAACGTTATGGATGAAGAAGATATATCAATATTAAGAGCGGACTTAAATGATAGTATAAATGAAATGAGAGAAAGAAGAAATATAGAAAATCAAGTAAATGATGAACAAGAAGAAAATAAAATAATTGATGATGAGCAAAAAGAAAATCAGCCAGAATCACCGTTTGCAAATATTTCAAATGATGATATTTCTATGTATATGCAAGCGTTAGAAGGTAGAAGAGAATTAGCACGTAATAGGGAAAAAGGAAGAAATGGGCAAGCGTTTAGGGATGATATTGAGTTAGAAAATAACATGTTAGGATTAGAAGAAAAGCTTCGTGATTTTGCAAAGAATGCTAAAAATGCGAACACTCAAAAAGAAATTGATAAATATGAAAAAATACTTGAAAATGTTAAAATACAATATCAAAAGTACCAAAATGAGCTAAATGAATTACAAAGACAAAGTGAAGAGGAGAAAACAAAAGGAAAAAGTCCTGAGGGAGCAACGGAAGGTGTTGTAAAAGCAGAAGCTGAGGAAGAAAGAATAAGTATATTATGCGATGCAACTTATGGCATATATAAAGTTAGTGGAAAAGACATTACTCTTAATTCAAATAATAAAGATGTTATACGTGAAAATAGAAAACTTAAGAAAGAAATAAGGACATCATATGGACTTTCAAGAGCTGATATGAAACATTTAGATTTAAATGCATATAGATTACTTAATAAAGCGTCAAAGGATCAAGCAGAGGAGTATATAAATAGTATAAAAAATAGAGATAATTCTGAGTATAAATCAGATAGAAAATTTGATTTAGTTTATGATTTTAGAGAAAATGATTTAGAAAGTTTCAAAGATATTGGAAAGAAAACAAATTTTTTAAAAAAATGGGCGCTAAAAAGATTAGCTAGTCGTGGTGAAGAGATGGGTGTTGCAAAGGTGGCTGATACTATGTACCTATCTGAAGGACTTGATTATGATAAATATTTAAAAGAAAATAGTCCAGAAGAAAAAAAATTCTCTAAAGAAGAGAAAAATAAAGAAAAAAATCTTATTAATGACTTGCAGGATTATACGTATTCTATTGAAGAAGCAGAAATTACTGCTGCGCAAATGAAAGATTTTGTAATTGATCCAAAAGATATAAAAGATTTCGCAATTAATCCAGAAGATATTGAAAATATGAAACATCAAGATACTAAAGGTGAGGATGACACAGCTCCAGTGATGTAGTAAGTAGCTATAAATATTAAAATTTGCTATGTTAAGTAAAAATTATACTTAACATAGCTATTTTTTTAGTATATAAATTCAGTAGGCTATAGGTTAATAATAAAAAATGTATGAAGGATATTTAGATGTACTAAAGAAATAATAAATGAGAATAAATCAAAAAAAGTAGCAAAGTGAAAGTTATAAAAAAGAGCTATATGAGTTTTAAATGTACTCTAAAAGAAACTTAGATAGTTATATTAAGGTATTATATAATAAGTTAGACATAAGTTAGTAATTTTTATAGTATGCTAAAATTTGTGTTAATTTTTATGATGTTATTGAAAATACACTAAATTTTATGTATAATATATTATATAGGTGAACTTTTATGGAAGAATATTTAAAAAGAATTGACTTACAAGATGTTTCAATGCAGACACTCGCATTTATAGGAGATAGTGTTTATGACTTGTACATAAGGTCATATTTGGCTTCAAAAAGTAATGAAAAGGCTGGCTTATTGCATAACAAAGCTATAAGTTATGTTAGTGCTAGGTCACAAGCAGGCATTGTGGATAAAATTTTGGATAGTTTAACTCAAGAAGAAGTAAGTATATATAAAAGAGGTAGAAATACAAATATAATAACATCTAAACATGCTGATGTAGTTGAATATAAAAAGGCAACGGGATTAGAAGCATTGGTAGGATATTTGTATGTTTCTAGGAATCTAACTAGGTTAGATGAATTAATAAAATTGTGCGTAGAATCTAAGGAAAATAATGTAGAAGGTGAGTAAATGAGTAGTACTGAAATTAAAGATGAAAAGAATATAAAGATTGATGAAAATTTGCGAGAAATAATAAATAAAATAAAAAAGGAAAAAAAGTTATCAAAGGAAGAAATTTTAAAATTAGAAAGTGATGCTAAACAAAGTGTAGAGTTCTTATCCTTGATAGATAACATTAAATTGCCAATTGATAAATATGTTGTATTTACTGATGGAGAAGAACAACTTATATATGAAGATGGTGAATTTTTTGTTACATCAAGTACTGATAGTACTAAATTGAAAAAAAAGAAAAAAAGGTCAGAAGCAACAGATATGTATATCGAGTATTTTATTAGATATATATTAAATAGAATTAATAAGCAAAAAGAAATGGATATACTTGTACGAGAAATTTCTTCTAATGGTACTAGAGAAAATAACAAGGAAAGTATCGAAAAAATTGCAAATGATAATATTAATGAGGAAATAGAATATAATATTACAATAGAACCAAAAAAAGAAAATACGAATAAGAATAAAGATATCTTGAAAAAAGGTAAAGGCGAAATTGTAAGATAGGAGCGCGTATGAAGAAAAATAATGAAATGGTTTATTGGCTTATTTTTGTAATTTTCCTTATGTGCATTAGTGCATATATAATTTTTTACTTTAGAGGAGGTAGAAAGTTAAAAGTTGAAACAGAAATTGAATCTACAAAGGATAATAATGTAAGTATACAGCTATAGTATTGATATACTCTTTTATATAAAAATATCACACACAAATGTTTAAGTTTTGTGTGTGATATTTTTGGTTTAATTATCACTTTTCTTAATAGCAGGTGTATCATAGTGTTCTGTTATTGCACCACCATTTTCTTGAGAATCAAGAGTTGGCTCAATATTATCAAATATAATTTCAAAATCATCATCAGTTATGTTTGAGTCTACACTAGAATTTGAACTGTTAGCAAATACTTCACTTGGATTATTTACAATATTATCTGCAGCTTTTGTATCATTTTTTTGATCCTTTGAGGAATTGTTAGCAATTTTTTCTAATTCATTCTTTAATCTTGAAGTCGTATTAACACCAAATAAATTATCATCGTTTGTTGTAGTATCACTGTCATTTATAGTTATCGTAGGATTATCAGGTTTAGACATCATATATTTTTCAAAATTGTACATCTGTATATATGGTCTTTCTTTATATTTTGAATTTAAGAATGAAGTTTTACCTTCACCAAATACAGTTTTTCCACTTGCATTTTTTGTCTTATAGAATACACCACCAAATCCTTGTTCTGATATCTTATGTACTTTTGCTCTTAGCTTATCTTCCATATTCATAGAAGTCTTTTTCTTTAACTCACCAGTGCTCATATCAAATGATGTATTATAGTTAACTTTCTTTTCTTTACCAAAAGCTTCAGACCAATATTTACTATCTTCAGGAACAGTATCTCCAAATACAATTTGAGTTTTAGTATTTGCAAGTACTACTTGTCTGTAGTATGCTTGACCACTTTTTTCAAGTTGTGACAAGTTTTGGATTGCTACTGTTACGCCGCATCTATATTTTCTAAATAATGTAAACATAACTTCCATGTCTTTTGTAATATATTCTGGAAATTCATCAATATACAAAAAGTGTGGAGTACGTGAATCTTCATTTCCTTTTCTTCTTAGTATAGCATCTTGGAATTGTAATATAAAAAACATACCAAACGCTTTTGCCTGGATGATACCAAGTTCACCTTTTCTAGAACAAGCAGTTATAACACTACCATCTTTTAAGGCTTTATCAAAATCAACAATATTATTTTTGCCACAAAGTGCTGCTTTTAAGCCAGGATGTCTTACCAAATTGTTTAGTTGGGTAATTGCACCATATAAGAATTTTTCTGTATCTTTTCTTCCACTACCACGTGTACCAGGAATTTCATATCCATTTATATTTAAAGCAGGTTTATAAAAGTTCTTTTCAAAATAACGAATAAGTAATTTATATTTTTGCTCAAGCTCAGGAATCTTTTTCATTTCCTCAGTCATTTCTTCTACAGCATCAAAATTATATAATAATTCAAGCATATCCTCAAGACTAGCTATTTCACCATTGTGTAAGATTGGATACATTTCTTTTAGTAATATTGATAAATTTTGAAAAGCATCAATTGTAACTTGTGTAAAGAAAGGATCACCAGCTTTACCACCGCCATTGCTTTCATACATTGCATTTAAAACATCCGCAACTATAGATGCAACTTTAGCAGGATCTGGAATAGCAAATGGGTTTATACTAAGTGTAGTCTCAGGACTAGCAGGATCAATGTTTAAAACATCGATATCCATATTTTTAGCTACGCCTATAACTTGAGATATAAAATTACCATCATTTTCAACTACTGTGATACCGACATTTCTGTATACAATCTCACCAGTTGAATTATCAATATACTGTACAAGTGGCTTTACACATGACATAAATTCATCTTCCATACCACGTTTTGGCTTTAAATAGTTAAGTGAAAAGTTTCTATTAATGTATTCATTGTTGAATGGGCCAGGCATATATGCAATTCCACGTTTTAACATTGAATAACCAATCTTTTTTGCATACTCTCTAAAGAAAAATTTCTTTTCAAGATCAAATGCACTCATTGGTAAAAGCACAGTTGCTGTTTTACCCGTACCAGTAGCACCTTGTACTAAAGTAGCTTCATAACGTTTCTTTTCGGGTACAATTACTGGTAAAGAAGTTCCTTTAGCGGTACAGATTATCGTTTCACATGTGTACGCCCCAGTTTCCTTTGTAGATTTTGTAAGTGAAATACCACAAAAGCCTGCAATTGACTTAAACGTATCATCATCTCTAAATATCATCAAGAAATAGTCAATTAGTTTAAATATTCCAATGAAAGGAAATGCAAAACAAATAGATTTTATAGCTGGTGCAAAAAATTCAGGATAAAGTCTTAACACTTCATCATAGCCTGGAAGTTTCTTTAGTGCCCAAACAACTCCGTTACTAATCCAATCACAAGCCATTTCGCCAATTAATACCATAAGTAATGTAACAGAAAATATAAACATATTAACTCTTTGATTATCATTTTTTGGTACACCAGAATTAACAAATAATGAATAAGCTAAAACTGGAGTTAACAAATACACTGAATATAAATATGGGGAAGTGTTCCCAGGCATACTAGACGATATTAAAAAGCCAAGCGCCTGACTAAGTGATATCATAACAAGTATGATTGCAATAGCATAAAAAGCATAAGAAAACACCTTGTTTGGATTAGCCTTGATGTGTAGCTTTTTAAATAAATTTTCTATCAAAATTAATCACCACTTTCAAAAGTAAACATAAAAATACTAAAAATATTACAAAACATAACATAAAACTATAAATTTTAATGGAAATGTTTATAGTTAAAATAAGCATTAATAGTTACAAATCATTCTAATGTAAAATGTCACATAAAACTACCTAAAAATGGTAAAATTATATGATTGACATTAATTTAGTTTTCATATATAATAATACTATAATTTTAGCAAAAATTCAAGTATTTTGCTAAAACATTAAAAAAAGAAGGTAAATTTTATGAAAATAGTAGTAGGACTTGGAAATCCAGGCAATGAATATGAATATACGCGACATAATGCTGGATGGCTTTTCTTATCTTTTTTAGAAAGTAAATATGAATTTAAGATAAATGAAAAAAGAAAAAATCTAGATAGTATCGTATCTCAAATTTATATAGACGGAAAGAAGGTACTCTTTGTAAAGCCACAAACTTTTATGAATTTAAGTGGAATTGCTGTGCAAAAAGTAAAAAAATGGTATGATGTTGAAGATAAAGACATATTGGTCGTGTTTGATGATGTTGATATTCCATTTGGCGAATTTAGATACAAATTAAGTGGGAGTGGTGGAACACATAACGGAATGAAAAGTATAGTTTCAACGTTAAATTCAAAACAAATGCCAAGGCTTAGAATAGGGATAGGAAATTTGAAACATGAAAAGCAAGATATGGCAGATTTTGTACTTCAAAGATTTTCTAAAAATGAACTTGAAGTACTAGAAAATGTGTTTTCAGAAGCTTTTGAAAAGTTTACAGAATTTCTTGACAATTAATTTTGTTTATGCTATAATTTATCCGTATTCCGTTCATAAAAGGTTCAAAATGTTATATACTACCTTAGTGGCGAGAAAGAAAGTTGGAATAAGGAGGAGTTAGAATGTACGCAATAGTTGAAATTAGTGGTAAGCAGTACAAAGTACAAGAAGGAGATATCGTTTTTGTTGACAGATTAGAAAACGAAGAAGAAGGTAATAAAGTTACTTTTGATAGAGTTCTTATGATATCTGATGACAAAAAGGTAACAATTGGTCAAGATACTGTAAAAGGTGCTAAAGTTGAAGCATCTGTAGTTGGTCATGGAAAAGCAAAGAAAATAGTTGTTTACAAGTACAAAGCAAAGAAAAATTATAGAAGAACACAAGGTCATAGACAACCATATACTAAGATTCAAATAGAGAAGATAGTTACTTCTACAAGAGCTAAAAAGGCAACTGCAGAAGAAAAAGAAGAAACTTAATTGGCTAGTTTTAAAATGATGTTATGAAGAAGGAGTGAGTTAAATGGCACATAAAAAGGGTATGGGATCTACTAAAAATGGTAGAGATAGTGAATCAAAAAGACTTGGAGCAAAAAGAGCTGATGGTCAATTTGTATTAGCAGGTAACATATTGTACAGACAAAGAGGAACAAAAATTCATCCAGGTACTAATGTAGGTTGTGGTAAGGACTACACTTTATTTGCGTTAGTTGATGGAGTTGTTAGATATGAAAGAAAAGGAAGAACTGACACTAAAGTTAGCGTTTATCCTTTAGAAGAAGCAAATAATTAATTATTTAGATTAAAAAAATAAGGTATGTATAAATTTATTTACATACCTTATTTTTTACTTAAGTAAAAAATTTAAATAACAATAAGCAATGTAATTAACTGTTAACTGATCTAATTTAAAAAATCTTATTTAATCCATAGGCGCCGACTCTATAAGTTTTTCCAGTTTCAAGAATTTCAGTTCTTTTTAAATTAAGGGTAGCATCAACAGCATGTTTATATGCTATCCTATTTTCTGTACTTCCGTGAGTTATAAAAAGACATTCAATATTGTTAAATTTTTTTAGATATTCAATATTTCCACTTTGTGTGGCATGTCTTGAAAATTCACCAGTACATTTTACATCTGCTACTTTTTTTATACAACTATCTTGTATCTTAATAATGTCACCAGGTGTTGTTTCTATAAGTTCTTTTCCAAGGGAATTATCTGCCATGTAATTACTTAACAAATGAATAAGTATATCATTTCTGTTTAGCCAACGACTTACATAATCTTTTGAATATCCATTAGTTACCATTCCAGATGTTGTAATAACTATGCATCTATTAGGATTATTAAGTAGATATTCTCTATTTTTACCAACTTTATGAAATGGATATTTCAACAGTATCTCTTTAGCATTCCTATCTAAAAAATCACTATTAAAAAGGATTTTATTATATGCATCAGAGATAGAACCATCTAAGTAAACTGTATAATTTTTTGGAATATCGCCATAATATTTGTATAAGTTGATAAAATACATAACCTCCTGATACCTACCCATAGCAAATGAAGGTAGTAAAATAGACTTTCTAGATTTACAAGCAAGTTTGATATTTTCTCTAAATACATTTTCAACATCTTCTTCTTTTGTGGCACCATAAGTAGATTCTTGTATTATGTTAATTTTTCTGTCATATAACCATGATGGGAATTTTAAACTTTTAAAAATAGGACTCTTTTCAGCATAGTCACTAACATATAGTAAGTTATTAGTTTCCTGGTTAGGAGCCTTAACAGATATATAAATTGAAGCAGCACCGTAAAGATGAGAGTTTTGAATAAACATTACAGATAGATTTTTATTTATCCGAATAACTTCATTATAGTTAACTCGTACTATATGACTCATCATTTTTGTTACATCGCCAAATGAGTAAAGGGGTTTTACCTTGAATAACTTAGATTCAGTTTCCATAATTTGCACGGTATTGTTAAGTGCAATAGGAAGTACTTTTGAAGTCTGATAAGTACAATATACTTTATGCTTATATCCATTTTTATATAGAATTGGTAAAAGACCAGAATGATCGATATGATTATGAGATAAAAATACATAATCAATATCACTAAAATCAACATCTTTTTGAATATTTAAAGATGAATATTTAGCTTCTTGATAATATCCTTTATCAAGAAGTATTTGTATTGGTTTTTCATTTGGAATATTGTACTTTAATTTTAAGCAACTTCCAGTAACCTCTGGGGTAAGTGATACTAAATCAAACGTTATTTTGGCTCTATTTGCCATACTATTTTCCTCCTAGCATATTAATATTTGGATTTTTATTATATTACACACTTAGATTATATAATTATGACTTGAAAGTGTCAAGAAATTATTAAAAATTTATAGTATGTTTATAAATAAATTTCAGATATAAAAAATAATACTAAAAATGAAGAGTATAAAACTAAGTTTTAGTTATATTTTAGTACTAGAACTTAACTGTACATTTAAGGCATGTTACTGTTCAGTAGAAAAATAAAATAACAAAAAGGAATATTAATCTAGATAATTGGATAAATAACTGTGAGAATGTATCAACATTCTATAAATATGGAGCAGAGCTAAAAAAAATCACTTGAAAAAAGTGTATACTTAGCAACAGAAACAATAGCAGAAAAATGGAGTCAGCCATATCGTAATTTGGAAATAATAAATGAATTAAGAATATTTTTTGATGGGAGGATATAATAAAGCCCCTATTTAAAATATCATATAAAGTTTATTCTAGTTTACACAAACTATTCGATATATTCTATTAAAACTAAAAAAGCACCAAATTACATGGTGCTTTTTTAGCTTTTATCTAGATTTCTTTATCTTACAGAAATTACAAAAATT
>HF991974.1:0-11324 GCA_000433135.1 Clostridium sp. CAG:921 | reverse complement strand
GTTTGCTTTTTCTTTCAAGTCTTCAAACATATCATACTCACGATCTGCTTTTTTCATGAAATATGATGCTGTAAAATAGCCACCCAATATTGCAAGAATTACAACAAGTATTGCAACGATAATAATCATTACTCTATCTTTTTTCTTACCCTTTACATCAAAAAGGGTATCTTTAACTCGTTTAAAGGCACTTGGAGCTTCTCTTGCAGCATCTATTGTATTGCTAAGCTGAGCAAAAGTATTCCATCCGGCAGTTAAACCGTTTGCTATAGTCTTTTTCTCCCAGAAATTTTTTAAACTGCGAAGCCAAATGTGAAAACCAGTCGGAATTACAGTTATAACGCAAAAAACATAAACAAGATCTGATGCTAATTTTTCAAAAAGTAAGATAGTGTCTTGGTCAACCTTTGCAATTTGTAAAAATATCGGAGAAATAATCAATAACAAATAAGCATAAACCATTGTAAAACCTGCTATTGCCATTACATATCCACTTATAATATAAGCTCTAAATCCACCTCCAATTACCTTTGATTCTGACCAATACCGGCCAACATAATTTGCATTTCCATAGGAAATTAAAAAGTTAAGGATGAGTGAAAGTACTAGAAATAAAATTGACATAGTCGTCTCCCTTCTTTTTTTAGCACATAGTTTTGCACTAATGATAAATAGTTACAGTGAATGTATTATAGCATATCTTACTAAAATGTCAAGTTTATTATGTAATTAATCAGTGAAATTTAATTGTACCTTAACTTTACATTTAAGGCATAAAAAAATTATACATTTTTTATAGGTTTACAGTTGACTTTTAAAATTTAATGTGCTACAATATATATTGTAATTGAGTTTGCTCCAGTAGCTCAGTTGGATAGAGCAACGGCCTTCTAAGCCGTGGGTCGGGCGTTCGAATCGCTTCTGGGGCACCAATTAAAAAGATCAATTTACAATTTTTGTTGTAAGTTGATTTTTTTTGTAAAAGACATATACAATTAAGAAGTTGCTGATATAACTACTGAAGAGGTGATGACTTTTGCATTGTACACTTCAAAGTTGCAAGAAGACGAACTATTGTAAGCACAAATTATGCGCTATGAGCATATAAATTACAAAATACGAGAGCTAGAGTTAAAATATTAAATACTATAACGCCAAATGGAAGTTGTACTTTGGTAGGTAATTTTATAAAATCAAAGCTTAATCAGTTTTTTTATCTGATTGATTTTTGATTTAGAGCTATTTGTAGATTAATAATATTGACAATATTATCCTGAATTTAACATAATTTAATGTGAGTGCAAAAAATGGCGTAGTGAAAGATTCGCCAAAGTCTGATGGACGACATATTATGTTAGTGACAAATTTAATAGAAACCATTTGAATAATCTACTTTAGGAGCAAAGAGGATTGATTCAAAGTGGTATATTGTAATAAGTAGTATCAAGGAAGTTTTTGATGAAATACCAGACATTGTACATTTTATAACAAAAAATGAAGCACATTATGTATTTTAAATTTAATTTTAAAAGGCTTACAGCTTAATAGTTGTATGTCTTTTTTAGTATGTAGCATACATTAATGCACGTTTATATCATTTTTATAGTACTAGATGTCGTAAAATGTATAGTTTTAGAAACATTTGTCATATAAATTGACTTTTTATATTTTTTCTGATAACATTTATCGTGAATTTGTATGTTAATTACATGTTTTGGAGGAATGAGTATGGAAGAAGTATATAATTGGAATTTAGAAGATATATATAGTGATAGTAAGAGTTTAGAAGATGATTTTAGTAATGTATTATTTATGCTAAATGATATAGCTAAGTGGAAAGAAAAATTAGAAAATAGTGCATCTAATTTATTTGAATGTTACAATACACTTGAAAAAATAGAAAAGATCATTATAAAAATTGATGCATATGCAACTTTAAAATATCATCAAAATATGGCAGATGGCAATTCGTTTAAGTTGTATAAAAAAATGGAAAATTTATTAAATGATTATATGTCTGCAACATCATTTATAACACCTGAAGTGACTAATATCTCAGAAGAAAAAATCAATAAATTTTTAAATGAAAATGAAAATCTTAGAAAATACCAAAGAATATTAGAAAAAATAATGGAAAAGAAAAAACATGTATTGTCTAAAGAAGCACAATTTGTTTTATCAAAGTATTCTACTGTTCTTGGTAGCTTTGATAATATTTATACTATGCTTTGCGACGTTGATTTTAAATTTGGTACTGTAACAAATGAAGATGGAAAAAAAATAAATTTAACTCATGGTACGTATACAAATTTACTTGGAAGTAGTAATATAAATGTAAGAAAAGAAGCTTTTAATAAAATGTACGAAAAGTATAAAGAGTATATTAATACTATAACCGAAAATTACCTAGCTTGTGTAAAATCAGATACAATATCAGCAAGTTTAAGAAAATATGGCTCTTCACTGGAAAAAGCAGTAGATAGTGAGGATTCAACAATACAAGTGTATAATAGCTTGGTAAAAGCTGTAAATGATAATATAAACATTAATCACGAGTACATGAAACTAAAAAAAGATATGCTAGGATTAGACGAGCTTCATATGTATGATGTATATGTAAATCCTCTTGAAAAAAGCAAAAGAAAATATACTTTTGAAGATGCAAAAAAAGTTGTTAAAAGTGCCTTATCACCACTTGGTAAAGAGTACTTAAAAATAATAGATATAGCAATGGAAAATAGATGGATAGATGTATATGAGAAGGAAAATAAATATAGTGGTGGATACAGTATGGGAGTGTATGGTGTACATCCATATATTTTACTAAACTATACAGACGATATAGAATCTGTAAGTACACTTGCACATGAGCTTGGACATACTATGCATTCATACTATTCAAGTAAAACTCAAGATATATTTAATTCTGACTATACTATTATGGTTGCAGAGGTGGCATCTACAGTAAATGAAATATTACTTGCAGAATATCAAATTAAAAATGAAAAAGACAAATGTATGAAAGCATCAATAATTAATTCGTTAATTGATAGGATAAGAGCAACTCTTGTAAGGCAGACTATGTTTGCTGAATTTGAAAAGCTAGTTCATGAAAAAGTGGAAAGTTGTGATAACCTATCACCAGATGAAATATGTAATGAATATTATTTGTTAAATCAAAAATATTTTGGAAAAGATGTAATAAGTGATGAATATATAAAATATGAATGGGCAAGGATTCCTCATTTTTATAGACCATTTTATGTATATAAATATGCAACTGGAATATCTTCAGCTATTTTTATAGCTACAAATCTTTTAAAAGGTGATGAAGAATATAAAGAAAAATATATAAATATGTTAAAATGTGGTGGCTCAAAGGATTCTTTAGACCTTTTAAGGAGTGTTGGGGTTGATCTTGAAACTTCTACTCCAGTTGATAATGCATTTTTATATTATAAAAATAAAATAGAAGAATTAAAAGAGTTATTAGGAAAATAAATGTGTTATCTATATATGTACTTACATAAATGTGACATATATTTAGTTTGATGTAGATTATAAAATATAGCAGTAGTGAATTGGTAAAATGAAAACTGATTTGCTACTTTTTATTTTTAAATAAGCATGTCAAATGAAAATGGTTAGATGTTCTAGTAAATAACAGCTAATGTAAAAATTTAAATTTTTGCATAAGTAATAAAAAAGTGATATACTATTAAAAATAAAGGTGAAAGATGGAAAATATAAAAAAAATTAATTTACATAGAATATTAGAATATGTACTACTTTTTATTATTATAATACTTTCAATAAAAAAAATGGGATATTATAAATCAGATGTGGTTTTTTGTGAACTTGCTATAGTAGTTATATATGTTGTTGATTTAGCTTTTAAAATTATGAATTTGATTGTTAAAAAAAATAAACCAGAAAAAGATGAAAATATAAGTAATTACTGTAATAAAAAAAGAATAAATTTTTCTAAAATAATATTTTTCTTTGTGAGTATAGCGTATTTTTTGCCAATAGTTGTTGACAATTACTCAAATATTGAAAGTAGCTTGGATTATGTATTTAGATATTTCTGTGCGTATATTGTATATAGTTTTGTAAGTGAGAGTAAAAATAAGTCAATGTATATTTATTGCTTAATTTTTATATCTTGTTTACAGTGTATATTTGGTATAGATCAACTTGGATTAAAAAAACTAGAACCATTTTTAAAATTAGTAAATGCTTCATACATTAAAGATATAAACCTTGATAGAATGTCATCTACATCACAGTATGCAAATGTATTTGCAATAAATTTATTGGTTAGCAATATTTTACTTTACTATGAAATATTAAGTAAATTTGATATAGCCAAAATATGTAGCATTAAAGCAAATTATAAAACAAAATTTGTAAAAAAAGGCTACAAAAATATACTAAAATTTGCATTACTTAGTGCATTATTTTTCTGCTTTTCTGCATGCATAGTTTTATCAATGTCAAAAGCATGTATAATTTTATACTTAGTTTCAATTGCTTTGATACCTATATTTTTAATTTTAAAGAGTAGGGAAAATAGTAACTTAAATTTAGAAAATAAAACTATGTGTTTTGATGTAGTAAGTGTAGTGGTGTTTATAATGCTACATCTGTGCTTAATCTTTACATGTACTTCATTTATAAATAAGCTTCAAAAGATTAATTCAAGTAAAATTTATGTAGTATTTGCTTGCTATATTGTAGTAACTTTTTTAATTTTTACATTAATGTATTTTGTATATAATTTTTTTAAAGAAAGAAATAATGAAAAGTTAGGAAAACAAGCAACAAAAAAATTGAAAAAAAGTGAAAAAAATAATAAAAAAATTCGAAAATTAAATGATATTCATGTAAGGTTAGCTTGTATAATTGGGATAGCTATATTTGTATTTTTTGGAATATTATCACTTTTTTTAGTTAAGAAATCGATTGTAGTAAATTCTAAATCTGAAATTAATAAAATTAGCAGAAACATATATAAATTAAATGTTAATAAAGAAAATGATATAAATATTGAACTTGAAAAAAATGAAGAAGATAGTAGATATGAAATTTTAGTATATGCAGTTGATAAAAATTTTGACTCTGAAGTAGTTGCTAGGTATACGTATTATTCAAAAACAAGTGATAATTTTTGTATTAAATATGTACCAAATGATAAATTTAATTATTTGGTCGTAGATATTACATGTACAAAAGGTATAATAAATGTAACAAAAATTGAAGTAAATGGAGATAATTATACTGATTTTTTACTTTTACCATCTGATAGTATGTACAAAATTCTAGAAACATTTAGGTCAAATTTAAGTCTAAAAGATAGGTATAATTTTTACAAGGATGCAATAAAGATATCGACTAGTTCTGTTAAAAATTTCGTATTTGGTTTAGGCGGTAGAGGATATGAGAATTTAGCAATAAAATATAGAATGGGAAATTATTCTTCAACAGAAGCTCATAGTGGTATACTTCA
Organism: Clostridium sp. CAG:921; assembly: GCA_000433135.1. Taxonomy (GTDB): domain Bacteria; phylum Bacillota; class Clostridia; order TANB77; family CAG-465; genus CAG-465. The sequence continues at coordinate 5,815 of HF991974.1, read as the reverse complement.
AATTTTAGTGGAGTCTGGAATAATTGGTTCTACATTAGTAGTGGTAAATTTATTTTTTACATTAAAGAGGCAAAAAAATGTTAGCATATACACATATGTACTGTTTGTTTATTTATTACATACTTTAATTGATATAAACTTATCATATATGTTTAATTTACTTGTAATAGCAATATTAATGGCAAATATTCAAAGTAAAGATATATTACTTGGTATTAAAAGCGAAAAAAATGTAAAAAATGTAGATATATATAAATACTGTTTTTTATTTATTACGGCTAGTATGGTTGTAAATGTTTTGGTAAATCAAAATATTGCATATTATTGTAAAATGAAAATGTATGAGTATGATGAAACATGTTCATTAAAAGAAAAATCAGTAATCATTAAACATAATATAGAAGTTACTAAGAGTATGTCCAAAAAAGATCCGTTTTGTAATGATTACATTCAAAAAGAAAATGAACTATATGAACAATATTTAAAATTAACACAAATTGACGAGAAGACTCGTAAGGCTATAATAAGTGACATGAGCTATAATATTAAAAGAATTAATAAAAATGATAAAAATAGTATCAATTCAAAATTAAATTTATCAGATTTTTATATAAATTATTTAAATGAATTAGTTAGATATTTTGATATTGAGTATAATGATGGAATTGAGTATAATAGTTATGAGCTTGAAAAATACAAATATTATTTGGAAAAAGCATATCAAATATTATTTGAAATTAGTAGTTTGAAATATAATGAATATTCTAGCAGTGTTACAAAAGAAACTGCTAGAAATTATGTTAATAAGTTAAATGAATATATTGATAAAAGTCTATTGAAAATTGAAAATGATAATGTATCTGAAATATATGATGATATGTTAAAAGGGTATAATAAGTTATTTGAAATTTTAAGTCAGTAGGATAAAAATAGCATGGTTATTGATACAATTTTATGTATATAAAAGCATTGTACTTGATTTTTGGCTAATTTATGATATAATAGTTGTATTGATGATGAGTTTTTTAGGAGGAATTGACATGGGTTGGATAGATTGGACATTAACAATAACTACAATAATAGTAGCAATAGTACTTACTATAGTAGTTATGCTTCAAACTAGTAAGGATTCTCAATCAAGTATAACTGGTTCAAATACATTTTACGGAGCAAATAAAGGTAAAACTATGGATGGAATTTTATCAAAGTATACAGTTGTACTTGCAATAGCATTTGTTGTACTTTGTGTTTGTACAATAATATCAATTTTAAAATAGGTGAGTTATGAGTAAAAAATATGAAAATAAGAGTAATATTTTAAAAATTAGTAACAAAGAGTATTTGCAAAAAAAGGAAGTATTGACTTCCTTTTTTTTGAATGAAGAATATGTAAAAATGACTGAAAAGCAGGTGGCTAATTTTTTTAATGTTCCAAAAGATGAATGTTATATATTAGACAAGATAATTTCTGAACTTGAAGAAGAAGGAGTAATATATCAAGATGATAGTAAAAGGCTTGTTAGATTATCTGATAAAGGAGATATTTTAAAATGTGCTTATAGCTCTAAATCAGAAAAGTTTGGATTTTGTTTAGCAAAAGATGGTAACGATGTTTACATTTCAAAATCAGATTCTTTAGGTGCAATAAATGGTGACGATGTATTAGTAAGAATAACTAAACCATCTATTGAAGGAAAAACTAGAGAGGGTATAGTTTTAAAAATTTTAAAGCATAATACAAAGTTTGTTATAGGTACTTTTGTAAAATCTAAAAATTTTGGATTTGTTGTTTCTTTAAATGATAGAAAAATTCCTGATATATATATTCCAAAAAAGTATGCAGAGAGTGTAAAAGATGGAAGTATAGTAAAAGTTGAAATTCTAAAGTATGCAACATCTACCTCAAAAGCAGAAGGAAAAATTATAAGTATAATTGGGAATAAAGATGACGAAAACATAGAGATAAAAGCATTGTATAAATCTTATGGGCTTGATACTTTAAAAAACTTTAGTAAAGATATATTAGATGAACTTGATAGTGTGCCAGATAGTGTTTTAGAAAATGAAAAAAATGGAAGAGTAGATAGAACTTCACAAAGAGTATATACAATTGATGGAGAAGATGCAAAGGATTTAGATGATGGAGTTTTCGTCAGAAAAAATGAAGATGGAAAGTTTGTACTAAGTGTGTACATTGCAGATGTTAGCCATTATGTAAAAGATGGAACTGCGCTAGATAATGAGGCTATTGCAAGAGGAACTAGCATATATATACCTGGTACAGTAATTCCTATGCTTCCAAAAAAACTTTCAAATGGAATATGTAGCTTAAATGAAGGTGTTGAAAGATTATCACTTGCTATTGATATAACGTATGATGAAGATGGAAATGTTATTTCTAGTAATATATTTAAGGCAGTTATAAAAGTTACAAAAAGGATGAGCTATGAGAAGGTTTATTGTGTATTAAATGGCAAAAATGATGAAATATTAAAAGAATACATGCCATATAAAGATGACATATTTTTGATGCGAGAATTAGCACAAATATTAAATAAGAAAAGAGTAAAAAATGGAAGTATAAATTTTGATTTACCAGAAACAAAAGTGGTACTTGATGATGATGGAAATGTAGTTTGTATTAAGCCATATGAAAAAAATGAGGCAAATAATATTATTGAGGAGTTTATGCTTGCTGCTAATATGGAAATTGCTAAAACATTTTTCTTTATGGATGCACCATTTATATATAGGATTCATGAAAAACCAGATGAGGAAAGACTAAGGGATTTAAATACTATACTTTCAAATTATAAAATTAGAATAAAAGGTGTAAAAAATGTAAAACCAAAAACTTTAGCAGATATTTTACTTAAGTTTGAAAATGAAGATGATAAAGAAATAATTTCAAATTTTATGTTAAGATCTTTAAAACTAGCAAAATATAGTGAAAATTGTGAAGGTCACTTTGGACTTGCAGCAAAGTTTTATTGCCATTTTACATCACCTATTAGAAGATATCCAGATTTATTTATACATAGAGTAATTTCAGATTATATAGATAATAATTATATTTTAGATGAAAGTAAGATATCTAAGTATAAAATACAAGCAGCAAAATATGCAATTACATCATCTGAGGCAGAGAAAAATGCTACTGCAATAGAAAGAGATTTTGACGTGCTATATGAAACTTTATATATGAAGAAATTTGTTGGTGAAGAGTTTGAGGCTAAAATTTCTTCAATAACGTCTTTTGGTATGTTTGTAAAATTAGAAAATAGTATAGAAGGAATGGTACCATTTGCACTAATGCCTGGTAACGACTACTATGATTATGATGAAAATAAAAAAATACTAGTTGGAATAAAAACTGGAAAAATATATAAAATTGGTGACAAAGTAAAAGTGGTTTTAGAAAAGAGTGATCCTAAATTAAAACAAATTGATTTTTCATTAAAATAGTTTAAATTATAAAAAGTGAGTTAGGGGAGTGTATGAAAGAGAAAATAAAATTTAATGGTAATCAAGAAAAAGGGGATAATGTGGATAAATTTAAAAGGCTAAGCCAAAAAAAAGAAAATAAATTTATAAATATGCTAAAAAATTCATGGAAGTATTACAAAAAAAATATGTTTAGAAAGCATTTTGTACTATATATAATTTCACTTATTTTATTTGTTACAGTATTTGTATACTCATTATCTACTTATGATGCAAAATATTTTTTAGAAAATGTAGGAAATGTAGCTAGAATAAATAAGATTATGTCTGAGTTTATATTTTTTACAGTGATGTCAATAATGCTTGGCTTTTTACCTTTTATAAGGGCATCTGTAGTATCAATTGTTTATGCTGCTAGACTTTCTTCATATATTTGTAATTTACTTTTTATGAGAACATATGATAAAACTTTAGTATCAATAATAGCTGTGATTATGCTTTTGATACTTACCTTTTCAATTACAATAGGTATTAATTTATGTGGAGTTATTACAAAAATTATAAAAGATAAAGTTAGCAAAAATAAGAGCAAAAGTAAAGTTTAATATAATCATTTAAATTTAAATTTAATAAGATATGTTTAAGATTAAATATGGTATAGTTACCATTATTAAATTGTATTATGACGTTAGGCGGTGATAAAATGAGAATGAGATATAATAAAGACGCAAATGATGAAGTCAAAAATTGTAAAATATTTGTAGATAGTAAGGAAAAAATTCAAGAAATACTAAATAGTGATGAGAATAAAGGAAAAAAAGTATTTTTAGAAATTGGAATGGGAAAAGGTGACTTTATAACTAAACTTTCGATGCAAGATAAGGAAAATATATATATTGGTGTAGAAATATCCAAACAAGTTTTAGCAATAGCAATAAAAAAAATGAAAAGGTTTGAAGAATCTGAAAATGTAAAACTTGATAATTTATACTTGATGTCTTTTGATGCACTTTTGATTTCTGATATATTTTGTGAACATCAAATAGAAAAAATATATCTAAATTTTAGTGATCCATGGCCAAAGAAGAAACATACTAAAAGAAGACTTACACATGAAAACTTTTTAAATGAATACAAAAAAATATTAGTTGAAAATGGAATAATTGAATTTAAGACTGATAACAGAAAATTATTTGAATATAGTTTAGTTAGTATGCAAAATTTTGGAATGAAATTTGAAGAGGTGTACTTAGATTTACATAAAGAAGATATACCAAATATTTTAACAGAATATGAAGAAAAGTTTTCTCCAAATGGACCAATATACAAATTAGTTGCCAAGATGTAAAATAGAAAATATATAATAATTTATGTAGGTGCAATATTGTAAATAATATGGTACCTATTTTTTAATGTGAGAGAGTTGACATAATAAAAAAGTATGATATACTACTGTTGGGGGTGTCATTATGACAATTGATAATTATATATTTTTTTCAAAGAATATAAAAAATGAAATGATTGAAAAAGTAATATCTAAAATAAATGATAGAAAAGATTGTGAACTTGTTTTAACAAATGGTCCAATTCTAGGTGAAATTGTAAATGAATGTTCCATTGAATTTAATTTTGATTTTAGATATAAAGGCAGTGAAACTTCAAAAATTATAATAGGAATGTCATATAAAGATGAAGAAAATACATTAGACGATATAACACAAGATGAAGAAAAATCAGTAATTACAAGTATAAAAAATAAAGTTAATTGTGATTCTTTTAGTAAAGTGATAAGTATTTTTGTAGTGCCAAAAGATGATTTGAGCTATATACTGTTTCAATTAATAACTGCAGAAATTGCTAAGAGTGTTGAAGGGTTAGCTATGTGTTATCTTTATGATAATACAGAAGATGAAAAGATAGAGTTTTTCTACTTTGAAGATATAGAAAAAAAGATTAAAGAAAATATAAATGAAATATTTACAGAAAAATTAACAGTAGATAACTCTAATTGTGCTAAATTAGAACAAGCTAAATGGAATGAAACATTAGAAGAGAGTAAGCAGGCAAGAAGTAATTCTTATGATCCTGTCGCGTTTTCATTTAAAGTACCAATAATTTATACAGCAGTATCTGTAGTAATCTTTATATTGATTATGATAATGATGATGAAATATAACTATTTTACTGATGCACCTAAGTATTTACAAATGTTAAGTAAAATTTCAATATACTTATTTGCAGGTAATGTAGTAGTTTATCCTGTTACATATATTATTTGTATAATAAAGCATAAGATTAAAAAATAGTGTAAAATAGATGTTAAAAAATTAATGTAAAAAATATATTGCATAATTATATTTTTTGTGATAGT
>HF991973.1:26257-28540 GCA_000433135.1 Clostridium sp. CAG:921 | reverse complement strand
TTTATGTGAATTTTTACTATTTTATATTTTTTTATTAGAAACAAGAGTGTAAATTATATTTAATCTTTAATTTACACTCTTTCTTTATTATTAATGCACTAAACATACATTTATCAAAAAAATGCCTAAGAAGCGTTTTTACCTCTTAGACATCTTTATTATTTTATTCAGATAGTTTATTTAAGTCAACATCCATAAGTATTGGTAATATCATTGGTTGACGTTTAGTTTTGTTATATACAAATCTAATTAAAGTTTCTCTTAGTGCTGCCTTTATATTAGACCATTCCTTTACATCTTCCCTAAAGCATTTGTCAAGCTCACGTTTTGCTACTTCTTTTATTTCATCCATAAGTCCTTCACTTTCTCTTACGTATACAAATCCACGAGTAACTATATCAGGACCAGATATAACTTTAGTTGTTCTCTTATCTAGAGTTACAACAACTATAATCATTCCATTTTCAGATAGAAGTTGTCTATCACGTATAACTATATTTCCAACATCTCCTACACCAAGTCCATCAACAAGTACGATACCAGATGGAACTTGTGTTGTCATCTTAGCACTATTTTCACCAATTTCTAGTACTCTACCATTTTCCATTATAAATACATTTTCTTTTGGTGTACCAGTACTTACTGCTAGTTCACCGTGTTGTTTTAGGAATCTATATTCACCATGAACTGGCATAAAATACTTTGGCTTAGTTAAAAGCAACATAAGTTTTAATTCTTCTTGACATGCGTGACCAGATACATGTACATCTGCTAATTGATTATATATAATTTCTGCACCTAACTTTTCAAGTTCATCTATTACTCTTCCAACTGATTTTTCATTTCCTGGTATTGGTGATGAAGAAAATATTACTAAATCATCAGCAGTTATTTGAACCTTTTTGTGTTCACCCACAGACATTCTACTAAGTGCAGCCATTGGTTCACCTTGAGAGCCAGTAGTTATTATTACTAGCTGTTCTGGATTATATATGTTAATTTTATCTATATCAATTAAAGTTCCTTCTGGTATATTTATATATCCAAGTTCATGAGAAACTGATAATACATTTAACATACTACGTCCTACAACAGCAACTTTTCTTTTATATTTTACTGCACTATCTATAATTTGTTGCATTCTGTGAATATTAGAAGCAAATGTTGCTACTATTATTCTTTTTGTACAATTTGAAAATATCTTATCAAATTCTTTTCCAACAGTTCTCTCAGACATTGTATAACCTGGTCTTAGCGCATTTGTACTATCTGACATAAGTAACAATATTCCTTTTTTACCAAGTTCTGCAATTCTTTGAAAATCCATTGGCTCTCCATCAATTGGAGTATAATCTACCTTAAAATCTCCTGTGTGAAATACTACTCCAACAGGTGTAGTTATAGCAAAAGCGACAGAATCGGCTATTGAGTGTGTCATTTTTATAAATTCTACTTTAAATTTAGAAAACTTTACAGTTTCGCCTGCTTTTACACATTTTAAAGTAGTAGTCTTTTCTAAATTATGCTCAATAAGTTTATTTTTTATAATCCCCAGCGTAAGTTTTGTACCATATACAGGAACGTTTATTTTCTTTAAAAAATATGGTATTGCACCAATATGGTCTTCATGTCCATGCGTTATAACTAAAGCTTTTACTTTTGATCTATTTCTCTCAAGATATGTTATATCAGGTATTACTAAATCTACTCCAAGCATTTCATCTTCTGGAAATGCAAGTCCGCAGTCTACAACGATTATTTCATTTTCATATTCAAATACAGTTAAATTCTTTCCTATTTCGTTCATTCCACCAAGAGGAATTATTTTTAACTTTGGTTTTTCAAATATACTTAATTTTTTTTCTTTTTTCTTTACTTCAACTAATTTATTATGCTTATCTCCAACACTCACAAGTCCTGTTTCAATATTTGAAAACTCTATATCAATATTACTATTTTTAGTTAATTTATCTTTTATATCCTTCTCTAATTCTAAATTTTGATTTATTTCAAGTTCATCACTTTCTGTTTTTTCACTTCTTGCATTTACATTTGTTTTTATATCTTTTCTCATTTTTCTTTTCATATCTGTTTTAGCATACTTTTTAACGCTATTTTTCCTGTCAGAAAAATTTCTTTTTTTTGCGTCTTTAACATCAGTACGACTATCAACAGAAGTTCCAACTTTTTTTTCTTCTTCCATTTATCATTCTCCTTTTATATTTAATTTTCAATTTACATTTAAATTTCATAATTTTTTTAATTTTTTATTTTTTTTAACAC
>HF991973.1:21469-26206 GCA_000433135.1 Clostridium sp. CAG:921 | reverse complement strand
TATATATAATATACCGATTCTTTATGCCCTATCAATCTAAAACATAACAATACAAATAATTATACTATATTTTTTATTACTTGTCAAATTTTTTTATAAAAAAATAATATGGTTCTACATTACCTATATTCAAACTTTTGAACATATACTCAAATTTTCAGTGTTTTATTGACTTAGTTAAAAATCTATGTTATACTCTAGCCAATAATTATATATTTTACTATTTCTTTATTAAAGAAGGAGGTTATTTGTATGGCTAAAAGACGCTCAACAAATATAACAAATGAGCTTGCAAAAAAGGTAGCATATGAATATTCAAAACTTGCACCTCAATATGCTCAAGGCTTTTTTTGTGCAAAGTATCAGCTGACCGTGTCTACATTTCATAAATTGCTAAAAAAGGCAATTACTGAATGCTTAGTAGACGATGACACCTGCCTAAAAATCAGAGAAAAGGCTGTCCGGAATTCATTAAATTACGGTAATAAAAAGCATGCAGAAGACTGCAAGACTAAATATTACTTACTGTTTAAGGAAAGAGAAACATATGAGAAGGAGAATGGCTTGAGAGTATCAAATTTAAGTCGGCATTATGATGTTGATTACGCTGCCTTTACAAGCAAAACATTATCGTGTCCAACACTATATGAAAAAGATTTACTTGCTTTAATATCTAAATACGAACACATGCTTGATTCATATGATGATTTCTTCATAGAAGAAGAAGGTGCACCATCACGTGAAGAAATATCTGCAACTTTAGCAATGTATAAATGTAAGCTAAGGTCAGTGCGGAAAAATAATAAAAGTCTATCATATCACTAAATTGATAAATAGCTTTTATATAAAAAAATAGTATGTAATAAAAAAGACATTAGTTTTAAATATAAACTAGTGTCTTTTTTATTACTAATGTATAAACATGCAATCTCCAAAACTAAAAAATCTATACTTATCATCTACTGCATGCTTATATGCTCTCATAATATTATCTTTTCCTGCAAGTGAAGACACTAACATTATAAGAGTAGATTCTGGTAAATGAAAGTTAGTTATAAGTGCATCAAGCATTTTAAACTTGTAACCTGGATATATAAATATGTCTGTTTCTTTTGCCATAGGATAAATTTTTCCATCGTTATCTGTTGCACTCTCAAGTACTCTACAAGATGTAGTTCCAACAGCAATTACTCTTTTTCCATTTCTTTTGGTATCATTTATTATATTACATGCATTTTCATCTATAACAAAATATTCACTGTGCATTTTATGCTCTTCTATTTTTTCAACTTTTACTGGTCTAAATGTTCCAAGACCTACATGTAATGTAACATAAACTAAATTTACACCTTTTTGTTTTAGTTTTTCAAGTATTTCTTCTGTAAAATGAAGTCCAGCGGTGGGAGCCGCAGCAGAACCAATATGTTTGCAGTAAACTGTTTGATATCTATCTTTGTCATCAAGTTTTTCTGTTATATATGGTGGAAGTGGCATTGTTCCAAGTTCATCTAAAATTTCATTAAATATTCCATTATATTCAAATTTAATAACTCTTTGTCCATCTTCTAAAATATCTATAACACTTGCACTTAAAAGTCCCTCTTTAAATACTATTTTAGTTCCAATTTGTAATTTTTTACCTGGTTTTACTAAAGTTTGCCAAATGTCATCTTCTTTTTGCTTTAAAAGAAGTACTTCGATTGCCTCCTCTTTTCCTTCTCTATGCCCGAAAAGTCTAGCTGGTAGCACTTTAGTATCGTTTAATACTAATGTATCACCTGGTTTTATATAATCAACTATATCTTCAAATATCTTGTCTTCCATTTCACCTGTCTTTTTATCTAATAATAACATTCTTGATTTTGCCCTATTTTTTAATGGGGTCTGAGCTATTAGCTCATGTGGTAAATCATAATAAAAGTCACTAGTTTTCATTTTTTAATTCATTTCCTTTCATTTATTTTTATATATTTAAGTCAATCTAAATATCATCTATTTGCCAATCAATTGGCGTCATGTTATTTTGAATCAAAAATTTATTCGTTTTAGAAAAGTGCGAACATCCATCAAATCCATATCTTACTGAAAAAGGACTAGGATGTGAAGATGTAAGGACCAAATGTTTTTCGTTAGTTATAAGAGAAGCTTTTTGTTTAGCAAAATTTCCCCAAAGTAAAAATACAACAGGAGTCTTTTTATTATTTATTTCTTCAATTATCCTATCAGTAAAAATTTCCCAACCTTTTCCTTGATGAGAGGCAGGTTTATCTTTTTGCACTGTAAGTACACTATTTAGCATCAAAACTCCTTGCCTTGCCCATTTTAATAAATAGCCATTATTTGGAATTTTACAGCCTAAGTCTCTATGTAGTTCTTTAAATATATTTTGTAAAGATGGTGGAACTTTAACACCTGGATTTACCGAAAAACACATTCCATGTGCCTCTCCTTCTCCATGGTATGGATCTTGACCAAGTATTACCACTTTTACATATTCATAGGGAGTATTTTTTAATGCAAAAAATATATTTTCTCTTGGAGGGTATATAGTTTTAGTATTATACTCATTATCAATAAACTCATGTAGTTTTATATAATAATCTTTTTTTGATTCTTCTTCTATTATATCTTTAAAATGATTCATTTTCTATCTCCTACTATAAATAATAATTATCTTAATGTATCACCATTTATTGCAAAAAGTAACCTTATATACTTTTTAGCCTCTTCAATATTTGTACTTGCTCCATGTCCAGGATATATGGTTATATCTTTAAATCTCGAAAAAATTTTTTTTAGTGATTCCTTCATTTCTTTTATACTACCACCATAAAGATCACATCTTCCATAGCAATTAGCAAATATTGTATCACCTGTAAACAGTACATTTTCCTCTTTATAAAATATACAAATAGATCCTTTTGTATGTCCTTTTGTATGTATGATTTCAAAAGAATTGTCACCAACTTTTAATGTTTCTTCAGCATCTAATACTTTAATTGTAGATATATCTAAATTTTGTTTTTCAACTCCAAGCACATCATAATAGTTTTTTGACTTTCCTATTAAAGAGTCAAAATCATCTTTAAATACAAAAATTCTAGCTTTAGTAAATTTTTGCACTTCCTCAAGTGCACCAATATGATCTGCATGTGCATGAGTAATTATTATACATTCAATATTTATACCTAACTCTACTATTTTTGATATTATCTTTTTAGGATTATATGCTGGATCAATTAATATTCCTATATTATTTTTATCATATACTAAATAAGAATTTGTAATGTGTCCTCTATTTGCAACATCTAATTCAATCTTTTCTATCATAAAAATTTTTTACTCTCCTTAAAACACTTATTGTATTCTTTTTGTTTCAAATACACTATCTATCTTTTTTATTTCTTTTAATACTTTTAAAAGTATCTCTGTATTTGGTACTGCTACTACAAGTTCTATTATAATTTCTCTATCTGGAGTAACTCTAGAATTTATTCCATTTACATCTATTTTCATATCTTTCATTTTCTTTAAAACATCAGCTATTACCAAGTCTCTATTATTTGCTTTTACTTTTATAACAGCTTCAAAATTAGCCTTTACCATTTGCTTCCATTTTACATTTATAGATCTTGATCCTATATCGAGATTTTGCAAATTTTTACAATCTCTTCTATGAATCGTAACTCCATTTGAAAAAGTGATATATCCAATTATATCATCACCTGGTATAGGCAAGCAACATTTAGCATATTTTACTTTACAATTTGGAATATTTTCAACTTCTACTACATTTTTTTCTTCTTCTTTTGATTTCTTTTTCTTTTCTCTTACTTTTACATCTTCAGTAGTCTTTAAGCTATCATTATATGCTTCTTCTAGCCTATTTACTACTCTAAGAGGAGAAATGCTTCCAAAGCCAATATTTTCATAAGCATCTTCTAAAGAATTAAAATTGCTCTTTTTTAGCATGATACTTACAAATTCATCTTTTGTTAAAATATCTTTTGGCAGTTTTCTTTTTCTTAATTCTTTTTCAAATATTTCTTTTCCTTTTGATATATTTACATCTTTTCCCTGCTTTTTCAAAAATGATGTTATTTTATTTCTTGCACTAGATGTTTTTACAAATTTAAGCCAATCAGAATTTGGACCTTTTGAATTACTAGATGTTACTATATCTACAATATCTGTATTTTCAAGTTTAGTATTTATTGGTACCATCTTTCCATTTACTTTTGCACCAATCATCTTTTCTGCAACTTTTTGATGTATTGAATAAGCAAAATCAACTGTTGTTGATCCCTTTGGTAATGACTTTATATCTCCTTTTGGAGTAAATACAAATACCTCTTCGCCAAATATTTCACCTTTTAATTTATCAAGATTTAAAGTATTGTCACTTAACTCCTTTTGAATTTCAAGAGTTTGTCTTAGCCATATTATTTTCTTATCTGCATCACTAATTTTTTTAGTTTTTTCTTTATATGAAAAGTGAGCTGCAATACCACGCTCTGCTACATTATGCATATCCCAAGTTCTAATTTGTATTTCAAAAGGTTTTGCGTCGGCTCCAAATACAGTAGTGTGCAAAGATTGATACATATTTGTCTTTGGGACAGCTATATAATCTTTAAAACGTCCTGGCATTGGCTTATACATATCATGAACAATTCCAAGCACACTATAACAGTCCTTAACAGAATTTACAAGTACTCTTATAGCAAGCAGATCAAA
>HF991973.1:20896-21450 GCA_000433135.1 Clostridium sp. CAG:921 | reverse complement strand
AGCAGATCAAAAAGGTCATCTACATTGCAATTTTTTTGTCTCATTTTCTTGTATATGCTATAAAAATGTTTTGGTCTACCATATATTTCTGCTTCTATATTTTGTTCTTTTAGCCTTTTACTTACTTCATCTATTCTATCTTTTATATATTGTTCACGTTCTTGCTTCTTAGCATCTATTTGCTTTTTTATAAATTGATATTCAACTGGCATTAATATTCTAAAAGAAATATCTTCAAGCTCTGATTTTACTTTAGACATTCCAAGTCTATGAGCAATTGGTGCATATATTTGTAAGCTTTCTTTTGCCATATTTTTTTTTACTTCTTCATTTTCTATATATACAATATTTTTCATTCCATAAAGTCTATCAGCAAGTTTTATTATTACTGTCCTTATGTCTTTTGCAATAGACAAAAACATACTTCTTAAAGTATCTGAATCAGCTTTTTCCTTATTTTTTATATTAAGGCAAGAAAGTCTTTTTACAGTCAAAATTATATCTACTATTTCATCTGTAAATTCAATTCTTAATTTTTTCTCATCATATCCATC
>HF991973.1:11878-20886 GCA_000433135.1 Clostridium sp. CAG:921 | reverse complement strand
CATATCCATCAAGGTTTACTACTTCATGTAAAAGTGCTGCATATACAGAAACATCATCTATTCTAAGACCTGCCACTTCTTTTGCTACACCAATAACATGTGAAGTTAAATAACTATTTTGCTTTTTGTAATCTTTATATGTGAGTGCACAATATGAAACTACTTTTTTTAACATGTCATTATCATATTTTATATTTTCTTCTATTAAAACTTTTTCAATTTCACCAAGCATTTCTTCTTCATTTAACATATTCATCACTCCATTTTTACACTTAAATCTTATTTATCAATCAATTACTATATTTAAATTACTATACTAAAACTTACAAATATAATTAACACTTTACCTTAAAATTTTATACATTTTCAACAGATTTTTTAAAATCTTGAAGTATAAGCTGTATTGTTCTTGGACTTGTAAATGTGTTTACTTCAACACTACATACTACATCTATTTTATCACCAAGTCTTAATTCATCTCGTCTATTTCCTTGAGAAAAAGCCAGTGCATCAAGTAAAAATTTATTATCTTTTAGAGTTAATTTTAAATGTTTATCATCTTTTAAAGTCCTAATTGCTGTAATTTTTAAGCCTTTATACAGAAATTGTGGCACTTTATTTGATTGTCCATATGGTCTTAATTTATATAAATCTTTTATAAGTGAAACATTCAAATCCTTTTCAAAAATTTGCATATCAATATCTATTATTTGCTCTGGTTCTTTATCTCCAACCTCTTCAAATATTACTTTTTCAAATTCGTCTATAAATTTTTGAAGATTTTCCTCTTCAATACTAAGACCTGCTGCTAACTCATGTCCACCAAATTGAATCAATGTATCTTTACATTTTGTAAGACTGTCATATAGCGATATTCCTTGTTGACATCTTCCAGATCCTCTTATAACGTTATTTTCTTTAGTAAGTAATATTACAGGCTTTTGGTACATGTTTACAAGTTTTGATGCTACTATACCAATTACACCATTATGCCAAGACTTATTATATAGTACTATACTTTTTTTATTTTCCATACCATTTGAATTTATCATATCTATTGCATTTTCAAATATTTCTTTTTCTATTTCTTGTCTTTTAGTGTTTAATTCGTCAAGTGTTATTGCTATTTGTTTTGCTTTTTCAATATCTTTTTCTAGTAAAAGTTCCACAGCTACTCCTGCTTTTCCCATCCTGCCACAAGCATTTATTCTTGGAGCTAAACTAAATGAAACTGCAGTGCTATCTATTTCTTTTATATCAAGTAACTCGATTAAAGCTTTTAATCCAATATTTTGAGTATTTTTTATCATAGCAAGTCCATATTTTGATATTATTCTATTTTCATCTGTAAGTGCTACTATATCTGAGATTGTGCCAATTGCTACTATATCTAAATATTTTAAATAACTATTTTCACTAAGTCCATATTTTTTAGAAAGAGCCATTAAACATTTAAAAGCCACTCCTACACCAGCATGAAATTTGTATTCTGAACTATCATCTTTTTGTTTTGGATTTACTATTGCTATTGCATCAGGTAAAATTTCTGCACATTCATGGTGATCTGTTATGCAAATATCAAGTCCTATACTTTTTGCATACTTTGTTTCTTCTACAGCCGTTATCCCACAGTCTACTGTTATTACTAAACTAACTCCTCTTTTTTTTATTACATCAAGTGCAGATGTATTAACACCATATCCTTCTATAAGCCTATCTGGTAAATAATAAGTAACATCAGCACCAAGAGAAGATAAAAATTGATACATTATAGTTATACTAGTTATTCCATCTACATCATAATCTCCGTATATGCATATTTTTTCTTTATCTTGTATAGCTTTGTCTATTCTATCGACTAATTTATTCATATCTTTTAGTAAATATGGATCTTTTATGTCTTTTAAAGTTCCATTTAAAAATTTATCAATTTCATTATATTTTACATCTCTTGCAAGTAATAACTTTGACATTATATCTGTTAATTTAAAATCATTTTTTAGCTTTAAGACCTGATCTTTATCGTAGTCTTTTATTACCCATTTTTTTTGCATAACTACCTCCATCTAAAATTTACAATTACACAACTATTTTACTACAAAACAAGACAAAAATAAAGTAAAAAAAAGATATTTATACTAAATGTGACATAATTAATTTAACAGATTAATTTCAACAAAATTTTATATGCAAAAAAAGATGAAACCCTAAAACATGTATAAAAACATATTTTTAATTAGTTTCATCTAAAATTTAATATTTATTTTTTTCTAATACATTCTTCATTGTCACCTAAATAATTACCATTCGTATCAAAGTAATAAGTATATGTCTTCGTTTCTGATGTTATTTCTTTATATTTATCCTTAACAAAATAACATCCTCCTACACTTCTTCCATCAATACTTGCACTAGGTGCTTTGTCTGCAAAGTTTAAGTACTCTTGTAAGTTGTTTTTAAAGTCATTTATAGGCATCTTAGCTACATAATCATCTATTTTTAAATTGATACTAGCAATTCTACTTGAATCTGCTTCTGAGTTAAATGCTATTATATAACCTTGATGAATATAACCATTTTTAGTATCGTTTGCTGCTTCATTTTTTATTTTTTCTATAACTTCATCAACTTTTTTATATCCATTGCTACTATATACCTTTTTTAATGCATCCGCATCTGCTAAAGTAGGTGTTTCTTTTGCAAAGTCTAAATATAAATTATTAGACTTTTTGCCAAATATATAATTATCACTAACCTTCAAAGTTGAAACAAACGGACTAGTAAATGTATATACATCTTTTAATGAAACATCATTTGCTTTATACAAACTACTTGATGATAAAAATCTTTTATATATTGCAATATATTCCATATATTTATACATATCAATTTGGGCTAAACCTGACACACTCATTCCTTCAATTTTTAAATTATATACTTTTACTTCAGATGGTGAAACTGTAAAGTCTAGTTTTCCATTTTTTTCATTGTATATATTAGATACATTATATAGTATATCTTCATAATTTGATGTATCTCTATTATTCATGTCAGAATTTTTTTCCCACTCCTCAGATGCAAATTCTCCTTTTATATTCCAAGCAATTCTTTCATATACTGCCTCAGTAAGTAGCATTTTTATTGGCGTTGACTTTATAAATACATCACCTAAATCAAATTTCTTACCATTATTTAAGTTATAATTTAACGTCAAATAATTTGACTCCACATTTTTTGATGAGTATACACAAACAGCTATTGATAAAATATTAGAAAAATTACCCTCAAGAGTTGTTGTGACTTGTTTTTCACCACTAATACTATTTGCAAAAGATACGATGCTATCTTTTATATCTTTATTTATAGAATTTTGTATTTCTTCATTTTTCAAACCTGATATTTTTATATATGGAATTGCCTCAGAACTATACCTATATTCTTCTTCTGTATATTCATTTCCGCCTACTATATACATTTTTTGACAATCTATATCATTTATATCATAGGTTTCATCCTTCTTACACACATATTTTTTATCGCTATTATCCACTCTTTTGGTATCTTCTTCAGTATTATCTGCATTATCAAGGTTTTCTTCTTTTTCTACATTGTTATTTATATTTAAGTTATTTTTTGTATTTTCTTCATACTTTTTTTCTAAACTTTTTATGTTAAAATAAATTGCAACTGCTGTTATTACTATACATAGAACAATTATAACAACAAAAATTATTACTCTTTTATTTTTGGCCCCATTAATACTCATATTTTTTTCCATAAAATCACCTTATTTTACTGGAACATAACCTGCATTTTTAGCTACCTGTTGTCCTCTTTTTGATAACATTAAATTTGCCAATTTTCTTGATGGACTATTTTCATCATCTGCTTTATTAATAACTATATAATAAGCTGTTGTATATGGATATGATCCATTTTGTATTGTTTTAGCATTTGGTTTTACTCCATCAATTCCTATTAATTTAATATTACTTGCAATTTCTTTATCTATTCCTTCATACATTGTTGTTGCATAATAATAATATGAATATCCTATTGAATTTTTTCCATTTTCATATGATGATACAAAATTTATTATTTGTGCCATTGTACTTACTAAATTTTCTTTTAATGGATCCATTAATTTTTTATCTTTCATTACTAATGACAACATACCTGTTTGGCTACCTGAATTTGTTGGTCTTTGAAATGGCTTTATTTCCATATCTTCTCCACCAACTTCTTTCCAGTTTGTTATTTCTCCACTATATATTCCTTGTATTTGATCCTTTGTTAAATAATCTACTTTATTATTAGAATTTACATAAAATACAAATCCTTCTTTTACTACTGGTATTACTTCAAGTTCCACACCCTTTTGCTTTGCAAGTTCTAATTCTTCCTTTGATGGTTCTGTAACTACTATTAAATCTACTTCATCATTTATTAGTCTTACATATCCTGGATGTGTATTTGTATAATCTAATTTACTGACATCTACATCCTCACCTACAAAGTTTTTTATAAATGCATTTGTTAATGGTTGCGTTGCAAGTGACGCATCTACTTTTGGATAGTTATCTAATGTATAAAGTGGTTCACTAGATATCTCTTCCTCATCATTTTTGCTTGTATCTTGAGTATTATCTTGTGAACTGTTATTATTCACATCGCCATTTTGATTTAGCTTTTTCTCATACAAGCTACTTACTAAAAAGTAAGCTCCTACGCATAATGCAACTACTAAAACTATGACTACTATTAGCGTAATCATTGAGCTGCCTTTTTTCATTCTGTTTTTCATAAACAATACCTCCTACTCCTATATCTTATCAAAAAAACAAACTTTATTCAACTACCTTTTAGATTTTTTTTAATTTATTACAAAATAGTATTTTAATGTTTTTATAATATTATTAACAAAAAAAGATGAATAACATGAAAAGCTTTATGCTTTTTACACAATTATTCATCATTTAAATTTTATTTACTTATATATTATTTTTAACATTACACTATTATTTTGACATACCGTCACCTTCTGTATATTTTCTATATTCAAAATTTGTAACATTTATTTCATATGCGACTCCATTTTTTTGTATTATAACTAATTTTTTATCACTATTAATGTATGCTGATGAAACTAAATCATTTAGTAAAATGTCTGTTTTTTGAGTAAACTCCAAAATAGGATTAACTATGCATAGTTTACCGTCATTGCTTTTAGCAATATAATATTTAGCAGAGTTATTAGGAAGCCATGTTTTTTCTTTAAAATTATATGAACTATCAGAATTAGTTTCAATAACTTTTTCAATTGAATATTCATTTATATATTCTTTTTTATCATTTATAGTCTGTTCTCCACTATCTTGCGCTCCATCACCTTCTACATATTTTCTATATTCAAAATTTGTGACATTTACTTCATATGCAACTCCATTTTTTTGCATAACTACTAACTTATCATTATAATTTGTATACGCCAACGTAACTAATGTACTTAACAAAATGTCTGTTTTTTGTATAAACCCTTGTATTGGTTGAACTATACATAATTTTCCATTGCTATCTATTGCAATATAATATTCTGCAGAGTCATTAGGTAGCCACCTTTTTTCTTTGAAATCATACGATCTATCACTACTGCTTGAACTAATTACTGCTTCAATCGAATAACCATTGCTATTTTCATTTACTTTTTTATTATTAGATACTGTCTCACTTTTTACATCATTGCTAGTATTATTATCTAAATTAGAATATTCCCCCTCATTATTTATTTGCTCTTTATCAACATTTGCTTTGTTTTCATAATTTTCTTGTCCAAATTGATTATTAGTATTTGACTTATCTTTATTTCCATTTACTAAAAAATATATTCCAATACCTACAACAATTATTATTCCAATTACTACTATTAAAGTAACTGCAAAACTTCCTTTCTCCTTTCTATTATTCATAAAATTCCTCCTTTTATTTAGTAACATTTTATAACAAAAATAATTATTAGTCAACTACGCTCTAAAGTACCTATTAATGTAAATTTTTCATTTCTAAAAAAAATAAGATGAATAGAATAAATTCACCTTATTTTTATATAATACATTTGATATTTTTATTTACTTCTTACCACTTGCAACGTTGCTTAAATACCACTTAGCAAACACACTAAAAGAAGAATATGAATCATCTTTTCTTTCATTTTCTCTTTGAATTCTTTCAGCAGGTGACATCTGTGCAAGTGTTTTATCATAATTTTTTGGAATAAAAACATACCATAAATCAGACCACTTCATTTTACTATCACTTCCTGCAATTTCACATGCAAGTGTGCCTTCTGTTTTTCCAAAGAACTGATTAAGAGTAGTTCCATCAAAATATGATAAGCATTCTTTAAAATAACAGTTTCTATTTTTTTCTCCTTCCATCAATTTTAAAATTCCATCAATTCCTATTGTATCTAGCGCAAAATTTACAAAAGCCCTAGGAAATCCATTTAAACTTTCAATAAAAAATCCGCTATCTAAAGATATGCAAGGTACCCCAACAAGCTTATATGCCTCCAAAACCTTTGCCTTTGAAATTTCTGCAATATCATCACTTCTTGGCTCTTCTAAATCATATTCATATACCCTAAAGTTAACGCCCTTAAGTTCTCTTGTAGCTGTTTCTATTTTTCCACGATTATGGGTTACAAACACAATTTCATTCATAGCTATTCTCCTTTTTGCCTTTTACATAATGAAAATTTATATACTATTTTTTATTTAAGCTCTCAAGTATAAAATTTACGACTTCCACATCATTTGATTCACCTTTGATCTCATTTTTTTCTTCACTTGTAAGTTCAACTAAATATTTATTGTACTTACTAGATATTGTTACAGAATCTAATGGATACCCCGGATTTCTTAGTTTACATACTTTATCTGTAAAATAGAAACCTCCTTTAGACCAAGTTTTAGTAAAAATTCCATTTTCTGTATATATAGCCATACCATACATCCACATTGCATTGAAATTTTTATTAAAACGTTTTACTAAACCCGTGTAATAATCAATCATCTCATCATCATTTAAAGTTTTACCACCAATACGTCTAACATGTGTTCCAGGTTGAAGTGACTCATCAATGCCTTCAATAAAAAGAGTATTGTCCATACCAATTACTGGAAGCTTTGTTAATTCAAAATACGCCTTTGCCTTTATTTTAGCATTTTCAATTGCATCCTTTCCATCTTCTTCAAAATTTACCTTAGCATCAATGTCAAAAAGCGTCATTAATTCTATTCCACTTTCTTTTAACATACAAGAGTACCTTTTTATTTTTGCCAAATTTGTAGTTGCAAAAAGAACTTTCATATTTTTTCTTCCTCCTTACATAATTATTAAAGTATAATAACGCTTATTTCACAGGTAATTTTACAATAATTTTATACTAATGTCAATATTTTACACTTTTATTTTTTGTTAAACTTCTTTCAAATAATTGCTTTAATATATGTGTAATTTGTACTAATAATTAGTGTCCCTTTATCGCATTTTGACTTTTTGCTATATAAATAGGATTATATCAGATATTCCATGCTTTTGCATATTAAATTCCATCTAATATATTTATTTTCTCTTCTTTATTTTCTGCTAACAAAAAAAATACCATCTTGATAAAATATTTATTTATATTCTACATCAAGTTGATATTTTTTTATATATTTTCTTTAGCACATTAAATCCTATTATTTCAAATTCCACACTCTTTTTAAAAATTCAATTCTTTCTTTTCTTTTCTCCTCTTGGAACTTATTTGTACCAAACTTGTTTGTAATGTATTTATATATCTCTTGAATTTCTACTAAATGTTTTTCTTTTTTCATTTGAGTTGTTACTTGTGCATCGTGTACTCTGTAATAATTCATTATTTTATCTATATAAGCAACCTTACCTTTTGCCATAACATTTATATAAAATACCCAATCACCAGCTTGTCTATATTTTCCAATTTCATCATACACATCAGTATAGTCTACATTTTTTATTATACACGAAGAAACATTTGCAATAGTGTTATTTAAGAATGTAAAATTTTCAATTTCATTTAATCCATTATTTACATAATCTCTATCCCAATGTCCAGTTTTCATTATATCAATTTCTGGTTTTATCGATTTTAAGGTAATATTTCCATTCTTGTCAGTAAAGGCAGTATCTACATACGCTATATAAATTTCACTATCTTCTTTAACTTTACCTACTAAACTATTTAACATATGTTTATCACAATAATCATCTGCTTCTGCAATCCATATATAGTCTCCACTTGCAAGACTCATACCCTTAGCCCACTGCTTAAATGGAGTACCAGAATTTTCTTCATTATATACTTTTTTTATATTCACATATTGTTTCAAAGAATTATATACTTTATCAATTAACTCTCTACTATCATCTGTAGATTTATCATCTAAAATAATTAACTCATAGATTTTTTCAGTCTGCGAAAGTATGCTATATAGCCTTCTAATTAAAAATTTGCTATAATTATAATTTGGTACTACGACTGATACCTTTACCTGACTATCCTTTTTACTTGATTGTTTTTTAGCTAATCTTTCAAGTTCACCTATTGTATATTTACCATTTTCCTTGTTTTTTCCAATTAACTTTTTTAAATTAGTTCTAAAATTTTTCTTAAAATTAATAACAGCATTTATTTTTCTAGCATTTCCACTTTTTAACATTTTTATCAAAACATAATAATATGGTCTTAATTTTCTTCTATGCCTTTTTATAAAGCTTTTTAAACATTTCAAGTTCCAAATTTTAAATCCAAATTCATTTAGTTTATCTATAAACTTACTTATTAAATTATATCTTTCGTCTTCATCATTTATTTCAATCAATATATATATATATACTTCAAGTAATTGATGAAGTAAAATTATATCTCTATACGTTTCATAATTACTGTCATCACTTATTCTATCTAAGCAAACCTTAATACT